>NZ_LBNA01000014.1:0-17189 GCF_001005515.1 Acinetobacter sp. Ag2 | reverse complement strand
TCCTTAAAAATAAAATGGAACAACAACGTGCAGAGGAAATCAGTTTTAAAGACAACTTTGAATTTAGTATGTTTGAGATGAAAGATAAATGAAAAACCCATGGTATTTCGTTCCTCGTACAAAAGTTGGAGAACGTGTAAAGAAGTATCGGCTTTTTAAACTTGATACTTTTGAACTGAAACGAGTAATCAATCATAATTTTTCAGTTGTTCAGATGAACTCTAACTTTATTGAACTCACAAATAAAAATTATGTTTGGAAGGGAAAGAAATTAATTTTTTCATCATTTTTTGGTGCTCCATATGCTCTCCTCGTTTTATTCGGTGGTTATCTATTTTTTAAAGATGGTGGTGATGATTTATTAGTGCTTAGACTTTTATTTATATTACTGTTTCTTATTGCATTATATATGCTGTTAACTATGTTAATTCCTTTTTTAAAATTCGATTTTTTAAAGCCTTTATATTTACCAATTCTAATAAATAGACAAAAAAAGACCATGACCGTATGTTCTGATGAGAACAACGCCACTCAGTTTTCATTAGATGATTTGTATTTTGATATCGTTCAATCACAAGGTGTCGTTGGACTCCCTTTGTATGAGTTACATGCCTATATCCTTGACGGTGAAGTGATAAAACATGATATACAGTTGGGCACACCGAATATCCATAAAGACTATATAGAAGGCTTTTTATTGTTTATTAAAACTTATGTAGAACAGGGTCCTGAACCGTTGTACTACAGAAAAGGGATAGACGACCCTGAGCAAGATTATAAAAGTAAATTAACCTATTGCTATGATATTCAAGAGAAAAAAGAATCCATTAAGCAAAGTTGGCAAACCGTATTTATCAATCATTTTCAGACACCACTCTATGCGCTTATTTTTGCTGTACCTGAATTTGTAAGATTCTTTGGACGACGAATCACCGTTGTTTTTTCAAAGCCATTTTATTGGAGTGAAGCACTGAAAAAGGAGCATGCTGTAGATGAAAATGATCCCTATAGTGTGACAGCAAAAGACAATTTGAAATTTGGTTTTTTTAGTGTGAAAGAGAAGCAACATGAATAATCAGATTCCATACACATTGGGTTTAACGTTTACTGGAGATGGGGAGACAGTCTAAATCTTGGCTGACGCTATAAAAATGAACATAAAAGAGAGAAACTACTATTTTGGTTATGATGAATTTAAGAAAAATATTCCTATAGATGTAGCGGATATAGAAAACGTTTTAACGTTGCAAGATCGACATGATTTAAATCATAACTGGTCTTTTTTAAGAATGAATCATGATTATATTGAACTGATTGACCAATATTATGCAAGATTAGGGAAAGGTTTTAGCCCCTTTTTTATGGCTAGTCCAGCATTACTTGCAATGATTATTCTTTTAATCCATACAATAATTAATCCATTTTCTGATAGCGGATTAGGTTTTTATTTATTTTTTTTAATAATGGCTTCAGCTGGATTAATGCTTGCGCTATTTGGATTTTTAAGACCATTATTTAAATATGATAAAGGAAGACCCATTTGCCGACCGATTATTTTTAATCGCAACACTCAAAAAGTGTATTTCTATATCAATGAACAAGAATATTTAGAGAAACATTGGTTAGATGTAACTTATGCTTTAGGTACATCGCAAGGCTTAGGAGGAATGCCAATTTATGAACTTCGAGCACATATCATTGAAGATGGTATTTTAAAAAATACATTCTTGATCGGTTTTCCTAAAATAGGCAATGGTGCATCACTGGGGTTATGGAGCTTTATTTGTCATTATATGCAACATGGTATGGAAGAGCTAAAACCTCATCCACACCCTATGTATGGAACAATTGACCCTTTGAAACAATTAACTTTCTGTCAACGTATGCTGGGTTCAAAAGAAAGTATTCAAGATACATGGAGATCTTTTAGATGTGTGTATTTCAATAATCCATTACCGAGCTATTTTGCATTTCCATTTGACCTTTGTAATTTGATTGCAAGACGAATTTTCTTAACAATTAAACCTCTACCAGTGTGGCATTCAGATGTGGTTAAAGCCAATGAAATGGATAAAATTCGAGAAGAAGAAATTACTTATCGTGATAATTATGAGTTTAAAGAATTTGAAATAAAGGATAAATAAATTTTATTAGGGGAGTGATCTTTTTGTTGAAAAATCCATGGTATTTCGTTCCTCGTACCAAAGTTGGAGAACGTGTAAAGAAGTATCAGCTTTTTAAACTTGATACTTTTGAACTCAAACGAGTAATCAATCATAATTTTTCAGTTGTTCAGATGAACTCTAATTTTATTGAGTTCACAAATAGAAATTATGTGTGGAAAGGGAAAAATTTAATCTTTTTATTTTTATTGGCTATTCCATATGTTCTTTTAGTTCTGTTTGGTAGTTATTTTATTTTAAAAGATGGTGTCGAAGATGAAAAAATTATTATTTATTCGAGCGCTATATTACTAGCATTTGGTGGATTATACGTTTTTATCACAATGTTAATTCCTTTTTTGAAATTCGATTTTTTAAAGCCTCTATCTTTACCAGTTTTAATAAGTAGACACAATAATTCGATGACAGTGTGCTCTACAGGGAATAGCACCACTCAGTTTTTATTAGATGATTTGTACTTTGATATCATTCAATCACAAGGTGTCGTTGGACTCCCTTTGTATGAGTTACATGCCTATATCCTTGACGGTGAAGTGATAAAATATGATATACAGTTGGGTACACCGAATATTCATAAAGACTATATAGAAGGCTTTTTATTATTTATTAAAACTTATGTTGAACAGGGACCTGAACCGTTGTACTACAGAAAAGGGATAGATGACCCTGAGCAAGATTATAAAAGTAAATTAACATATTGCTATGATATTCAAGAGAAAAAAGAATCCATTAAGCAAAGTTGGCAAACCGTGTTTATCAATCATTTTCAGACACCACTCTATGCGCTTATTTTTGCTGTACCTGAATTTGTAAGATTCTTTGGACGACGAATCACAGTTGTTTTTTCAAAACCATTTTATTGGAGTGAAGCACTAAAAAGGGAGCATGCTGTAGATGAAAATGACCCCTATAGTGTGACAGCAAAAGACAATTTAAAGTTTGGTTTTTTTAGTGTGAAAGATAAATGAAAAATCCATGGTATTTCGTTCCTCGTACCAAAGTTGGACAACGTGTAAAGAAGTATCAATTTTTTAAACTGGATACTTTTGAACTCAAACGAGTGATCAATCATAATTTTTCGGTTGTGCAGATGAATTCTTCATTTATAGAGTTTATTAATAAAGAATATATTTGGATTGGGAAGTCATTTATCTATTCTTTTCTAATCGGCATTCCTGTACTTGTAATGAGTATTTTCTTCATATATATGATTTTTTTTGATTACGGTGAAATAGATTACATTATGTGGTTTGGGGCAATATCTATTTTTATTGCATGCTTATACATTCTTATAACGATGCTTCAACCCCTGATGAGTAAGGAACTTTTTAAGCCTTTATACAATTCGATAATGCTAAATAGGAAGAATAAAGTAGTAACTTTTCATGAAAATAACAAATTTCTGCGATTACAATTAAGTGATCTTTATTTTGATATTGTTCAATCACAAGGTGTCGTTGGGCTCCCTTTGTATGAGTTACATGCCTATATACTAGATGGTGAAGTGATAAAACATGATATACAGCTGGGTACACCAAATATTCATAAAGACTATATAGAAGGCTTTTTATTATTTATTAAAACTTATGTAGAACAGGGACCTGAACCGTTGTACTACAGAAAGGGGATAGACGACCCTGAGCAAGATTATAAAAGTAAATTAACCTATTGTTATGATATTCAAGAGAAAAAAGAATCCTTGAAGCAAAGTTGGCAAACCGTGTTTATCAATCATTTTCAGACACCACTCTATGCACTTATTTTTGCTGTACCTGAATTTTTACGTTTCTTTGGGCGACGAATTACAGTTGTTTTTTCTAAGCCATTTTATTGGAGTGAAACGCTGAAAAAGGAGCATGTTGTAGATGAAAATGATCCCTATCGTGTGACAGCAAAAGACAATTTGAAATTTGGTTTTTTTAGTGTGAAAGAGAAGCAGCATGAATAATGAAGCTTTATACATATTCAGTTTAAAACTAAAGATAGCAGATAAAGCACGAGAAGGTGATTTTATCTTAAACCATATTGAATAGGTCAAATATGCTTAATGGTACATTACAATATCCAGTGTATAAGAATGCTAGGCACCTAACACCTAAAGAAAAGCAAAATATTCTTTCGAAGAAAATAGCTTATAAATCAAGTGTGTTTCATGGCTATCATTTTATTAAAATGAACTCTACCTATATGGAATGTGTAAATAATAGCTTCTTTTTAAAAGGCAATTCCTATTTTAATTTGCTTGGTGTATTGCTACTAGGTATGCCCATTATATTGTCATTATGGATTTTTACTTTTTATGTAAATTTGATCAAATATGATCATGATTTTTTAAGCTTTATTATCATTTTTTCTCCAATGCATATTTTATTTTCATTTATTCTTTATGTTTTTTATAAAGGCTATCAGAATTTTAAAAAGTATGAAAAATTAGGCTATAACTATTACCCAATCCGCTTCAATAGAAAAAATCGAAAAGTCTATGTTTATGATGTCAGTGGTCAAATCTTTTTAGGGGATTGGGAGAAGATTGATTTTATTTTAAATCATCGACTGGGAGGCTACGAGGGCACTTTTTGGGAGATCAAGGGGTTTATCAAGGATAACAATGGCTTGATTACTTACACCTTTGCTTTTGCACTGAGTAAGCATAAAAAGCAAGAAACGCTAGAAATATGGCAGTTTATTAAAGAGTATATGAATAACGGACCTGAAAAGCTTTATTTTAATAAACATACAGTAGAAACGAGTCCTCGTTTAGTACCTGAAAAATTAAGCTATTGTTTAAATATTGAAGCACAGCCTGAGTCTTTAGAAACTAGTCAGGAAATCGTTGCATTAGATTATCAAAGTGAAATTCGATCATTCTACTCAAGGGCAATGATTAAAATTTTAGGTGCAACGCGCAATAAATTTATTCGTGCTGATAAACAACCTAAATGGTCTCAACATGTTGAAAATGAATGTCAGATTGATGCTACAGACCCCTATGTTGTTGATGCTTCGACAACATACCAACTCGATACTTTTGGAAAAATAATCAAATAAAAAAGCCCCGAAGGACTTTCTTATCTCAACAAATTTTTAAGGCATCTGCTGAATCGGACTACCACCTAAAGCCTGCATCAACGTCACATAAGCGTTGTACTGGCTTTGTTTGGTTTGTACCAAAGCCAAACGAGCGCTACGTGTTGTTTCCTGTGCATCCAAAAGATTTTTTAAAGCAATTGCACCATTACGATAACGAACATCAGTCAAACGTTCAGTTTTTTCTGCAAGCTCAAGATTCTTTTGTTGTAGTGCAACTTGTTTATCTAATTCAGTTCGATTCGATAACGCATTTTCCGTATCTGCAAAAGCTTGATATAGGGTATTGCGGTATTGAACAATGGCTTTTTCATAGTCCAATTCACTAATCTTTAGGTTCTTTTGCATATCGTTATATTGTAAAAACGGTAAGCTTAGACTTGCACCTAAAGTAAGCGCAGGATTTTTCAGTAAATTGGTCAGAGAGGTGCTGGTCGAACCTAGATTTCCAGTCAAGCTAATAGATGGATAATAACTAGCTTTGGTCGCATCTTTGGTAGCTAAAGACTCACGTAAACGTAACTCAGCAGCTCTCAAATCTGGACGACGTGACAAAATATCTGCGGGCAATCCTGCCGCAATTTCAGGTAAACGAATCCGTGGCAACTGTTGAGGTTCTTGAATATTCAACTGTTGTACTGGAATCTGCAATAACACAGCCAAAGCAGTACGTGCTTCAACACGCTGTTGTTCAATCTGACTTAAACTTGCTTTTTGGCTTTGTACAGACTGCTCGGCTTGGGTTAAATCTAGCCCTGAAACAGCACCTGCACGGTATTGGGTGCGCACCAATTCATAGGTTTTTTGGGTAGAGGCTAAGCTTTGTTGTGCAGAGCTATAGCGTTCATTTAAATAACCCAATTGCCAGTATAAGTTTGCGGTTGTACCAATTAAGGTTTGTCCTGTCGCTTGCAAGTCTTGTTCAGTGGCTAAAGACTCCCATTTAGAGGCTTCAGTCTGACGAGCCAATTTACCAAATAAATCGACTTCATAACTTACGCCAGCACTGAGTGATAGACCTTTGGCAGCATCATCGCCCGAGTTGAGATCAAAGCTATGTCCAGTTGAAACACTTGAATTGACACGTGGTCCTTGTTGATCACGTGCTAACCCAGCTTTTAATCGTGCAGTTTGTAAATTAATCCCTGCGACAGCCAAATCAGCATTTCGTTCAATCACTTGATTGACCAATTGATTAAGTTGCTTATCGCCAAATAAAGTCCACCATTGGTCTGCATAAAGATCAGCTTGAACTTGTTGAGATTTTGCTTTGCCATAAGCAAAACCATTGGGGATTTGTACCGCAGGTGCTTCATACGGGGTTTTTACCACAGCAGCACATCCCACCAGTGAGCTTCCAAGAATCAAGGCTGTTGCAAGTTTGCTTAAATTCATTTGCATTAATATTTTCCTTATTCTTCGGTTATTCTCGTGAAAGTGCATCGACAGGATTCAACTGCGCGGCATTTCGTGCTGGGATAAATCCAAACACCACACCAATCAAAGTTGAACATACAAATGCTGCGATGATCGAAGTACTTGAATACGCCATTTGGAAACTGCCTTTGGCAATATGTCCGATCAACTGTCCAATACCTAATGAAAGTAAGACACCTAATATTCCGCCTAAAATACACACCAAAATCGCTTCAATCAGAAACTGTTGTAGAATATCGCTTTGTCGTGCACCCACCGCCATACGTACCCCAATTTCCTGAGTACGTTCAGTCACGGAAACCAGCATAATATTCATTACACCGATTCCACCAACCACAAGCGAAATCACTGCAATTGCAGACACCAATAGGGTCATGGTTTGGGTGGTTTGTTCAATGGTTTGACGGATACTGTCAGAGTTTTGCGTAAAGACATCTTGTGCACCGTGGCGCTGTTCTAACAAGCTTAAAATGGCATTTTCAGCCACAGCGGTCGGGTAAGTGTCTTTGACACGAACAATGATGCTACGTACATTAGACTGCCCTAACATGCGACTCATCACGGTTGAGTAAGGGAGATAGACATTTAGGCTATCAGAACTCATAAAGCCTTGTTGTGCATCAATGACCCCGATGATTCGGCTCGGAACACTGCCCAATAAAATCACTTGCCCTAACGGGTCAGTGCCATCAGCAAAGAATGTCTTTTTGGTGTTCGAGTCAATCACGACATCCTGTGCACGTTGAGTCACACTTTGTTTGTCAAAAGGTTGACCTGCGACAAACTCTAAACCTCTTACATTGAAGAAGTCTGCACTTACACCATTTACGGTGGCTGCTGCTTCGGTATCTTTGAACCGCGCTGTAACGCTACTGTTCACTGTTGGGCTAACTGCTTCTACATAGGGCTGTTCAGATAGTGCATCAGCATCTGCGGGCACAAGGGTTTTAAATTGAGCTGTCTTTGAGTTGTCACCAAAGCCTCGACCCTGAAAGACCGTAATGGTATTGGTACCTAAACTGCTGATGTTTTCCAAAATTTGTTTTTGTGAGCCATTTCCGAGTGCAACGACAGACACCACGGATGCAATCCCGATAATGATCCCCAACATGGTCAGGAAAGTACGCATACGATGTGCATTCATTGCGAGCAAAGCCATACGGAAAGCTTCGGCAAAACGATCTAGTGCTGAACGCCAACGAGATGATTTTTTTCGACTGGATTTGGGCTCTGCATCTGCAACAACCTCAATCACATCGTCATGTTCTGGAACATTAGGCTTATCTGCAATAATATTCCCGTCACTGATTTCAATAATACGTGTCGCATTTTTTGCGACATTCATATCATGTGTAACCAAAATGATGGTATGACCTTTGGCATTTAGCTCGCGCAAGATGCGCATCACTTCGATACCGCTATTTTTATCCAATGCGCCTGTTGGCTCATCGGCAAGAATAACATCACCACCATTCATCAAGGCACGGGCAATCGAAACACGCTGTTGCTGACCGCCTGAAAGTTGATTTGGACGGTTTTCAGTTTTTTCACCAAGTCCAAGATCAGTCAGGATTTCATGCGAGCGCTTTTGACGAACGGTGGGGTCCATACCTGCATAAATTGCAGGGACTTCGACGTTTCCAGCAGCATTCAAATCACCCAATAAGTGATAGCGCTGGAAGATAAAGCCAAAATACTCACGACGTAACTGAGCCAGCTCATCAGGTTCAAGTTTACGGGTTTCACGCCCATTTACCTGATAGCTTCCTGATGTTGGCTGATCCAGACAACCCAAAATATTCATCAAGGTCGATTTACCAGAACCAGACTGACCAACGATGGCAACCAACTCACCCGGATAAATCTTTAAATTAATACTTTTTAAAATCTGAATAGTGGATTCACCCGCAGGGAACTCACGTATCAGATTACTAACCTCGAGTAGAGGTTTGATCTGATGATTGTTCTGATCCATGCTTAGAGTCTCATTGGGCCATTTCTGTTACTACGTTTTGCAGAATCATTCGACGTGTCTGAACCATCGGCGAGAATCACTTGATCACCTTCATTTAAGCCACGTAACACTTCTGCTGTAACACGGTTATTTAAACCAATTAATACTTGTTTACGTTTGGCGCTGCCATCAGCCTGTAAAACACGAACGATTGCAACGGATGCTTTACCTTGATCTAGCAAAGCTTTCTCATCTGCGGTTAACTCAAGACGCTCTGGGCGATCTGCTGCATTTTGTCCCTCTTTATGGGTTTGACCTTGAGCAGAAGAAGCCGGGCGATTTGAATTTGCACCAGATTGACCATTTGATTTATTGGCGCGTTGTGGGCGATTTGAAGCTTGAAGTGCAGCTGCAGGAACAGTCAAAGCATTTTTAGCTTCCGCTAAAATAATATAAACCTGAGCTGTCATATCAATACGCAACTTGCCATCATCATTTGGCACATCGAAGAGCGCATTATAATAAATCGCAGTGCTTGATGACGATGATGAAGAATTGCTGGTTGTTTCTGTATTGATTGATTCAGGTGCAGGCTCTACTTGACGTAGTGTTGC
This sequence comes from Acinetobacter sp. Ag2, assembly GCF_001005515.1. Lineage (NCBI taxonomy): Bacteria > Pseudomonadati > Pseudomonadota > Gammaproteobacteria > Moraxellales > Moraxellaceae > Acinetobacter > Acinetobacter sp. Ag2. The sequence continues at coordinate 7,914 of NZ_LBNA01000014.1, read as the reverse complement.
ATAACGTTTTTTCTCACTGTCTCCCAGTGTTGTGAAATAAACTTTTTGACCTTCCTGAACTTTCATGACATCTGCTTCTGACACTTGTGCTTTGATGGTCATGGTGTCAAGTTTAGCAAGCTTCACAATCGTTGGAGCGCTTTGATTCGCGTTAACGGTTTGACCTTCTTCAGTCACAATTGCAACCACAGTACCATCCATCGGCGCAACAATACGGGTATAGCCTAAGTTTTCTTGTGAGGTTGCCAGTGTCAGTTTAGATTGTTCAATTTGCGCATTCATCGATGCAATATCGGCTTGTGCTGTCTTAAATGCAGCCAACGCACTGTCGTAATCAGCCTTAGATGTCGCATCTTGTGCATACATATTCTTCTGACGATTATATTCAGCCTCAGCCTTGGCTAAAGTGGCTTGTTTTGTGGTCAATTGTGCCTGTTGGTTTTTAATACTTGCTTCTGCTGTTTTTAAATCGTTGGTTTGTCGTACAGAATCAATTTGTGCGATCAGTTGTCCTTGTTTGACTTGATCTCCCAGCTTTACATACATTTTTTTGACCTGACCAGAAACCTGTGCACCCACACTGACCATTTTGGTTGCTTCCAAGTCGCCTGTTGCAAGTACAGAATCTTCAATATCTCCACGGGTTACTTCAGCAGTAATATACTGAGGCTGTGTATTTTTTGGTTTTAATGTGTACCATGCGATTGCTGCGACGATCGCTACACAGGCCGCTATAAAAATGGCTTTGGCTGGTTTTATTTTTGGCATAGCAATAATGAGACTGAGAGAAAAATTGATCAAATTATAATGATGAATTAAGGATAAAGCGTGAATTTTTTATAATAAATAGAAATGAGAATTATTCTAGTTGATCTTTGTGATTAAAAATTAAGCATTGATAAATAAAGACTTTCCACACAACTCTGCAATACATTGTTGAATGATATGTTCTGGTTTTTCTTGACTAAGCCCTTTAATTGCCGCATCAATGCGTAATAAAAGTGTCGGCCATGTTAAAAACGATTGTGGATTTAAACGTCTAAGTGCTTGTTGGTACAAAGAAATTTTTGTTTTCCAAATGCCGAGTTGTAAAGCATTTTGTGGCTGTTCATACAATTGCATCAAAAGACGCATTTCTTTACTAATGGTCCATAAAATTAAACTATCAGGTTCTCCAGACTCCAAAAGATATTGGAAAATCTTAATGGCTAAAGCTAAATTTCCAGCGATCAATGCATCGCTTAAATCAAAAGTGCTGTAACGGGATTGATCTTGTAAGCATTGTTGTAAATGGTCAATTTCAATCTGTTTTTGATCTGGGAATGTATCTGCAACACGCATTAAACTGTTTTTAGCAGCCAATAAATTGTGTTCATGATGTTGTTCAAGCCATACCCATGCATCTTGATTGAGTTGAATACCAAGTTGTTCTGCTTCGATTACCAAGATGCGCTGACGGTCTTGTGGGTAATTCGCCGTCAATGCAACAACCACACCGTTGGCTTCAACCGTTTGGAAGAAAGCAGATTTTAAACTGCTTGAATCCTGCTTTGGCATCACGATTACAAGTAAATTGTGTTCGTTATGTTGAATATATTGTTTGAGTTGTTTTAATCCATTGGCATCTGGCTTGATATTGCCATGCACTTCAAGTGCGAGATGTTGTGAAAATAAAGACAGGCTGTTTAAAGCATTAAAAACATTTTTCCAGTCTGAAACACTATTTAAATCATGACGCTGTCTTTCAATTTCATGCTTTGCCCAGCTTTTTCTTAATGCATCAAGCAAATTTTGCTCTAACAGTGGCTCTTGACCATGTAAAATCCAAACACCGCGCGCTTCATCAACACGTTTGAGGGCTTGTAAATAGTCAAGTTTCATAAGTTTATTGTGCTACTGGTTGGGTGGTAATATTTCTAGCTTTCGGTAAGCGGTTGGCTGCAATTTGACGAGACATTTGTTGAGCGATGTCATCAATCAAAATTTGGCTTAAATATTTATATTGTTGGTCATCGGTATTGACTGTCGCAACATCATATTGATAACTACGAGAGGCAGTCAATGTACGAGGTTCTGTAATTGGATTTCCTTGTTTGTCCTCAATCTGGAAAGTTACAGTGAGACGTAGTAAGGTTTCAACCAATTTACCATTGAGCTCATGGCGTACAGGTTTGTAACTGAGTACACGTAACACATAGGCATCATTCGCATTACTGAGTTGGACACCCGTTGCAGTCAAATAAACACTGAGTTTTTTCTCAAGATCTTCTGTATTTTCAGGTAGAACCAACTGTAATTTGGTATAAACCAAAGGCGTTGCTTGAGTATCGGTTCCCTTTAAATGAAAGCCACAACCGACTAAGCCCGCACTCAGACCCAAAGTTAATACAACTGCTGCAACACGTTGAACCAAATGCATGCTTTGTCCTCATGATATTTCATTAAAATATGAAATATTTAATCTTGATAAATTGACCACATTTTAGAATCAAAGCCCGTTGAATGACAACGGGCTTTGTTTGGGTTTTGTTTATCGCATTAAGTCGCTCTCTTTTTAAAGAGGGGTTAGGGGAGATTTTTTCATAAAATCCCTCCAAACCTCCCTCTTAGAAAGAGAGGCTTAAAAACTTTTAAACCACCAAATTCACTAATTTATTCGGCACAACAATTTCTTTCTTGGTTGGACCCGTCAAGAACTGTTGAACTTCTGGAAGTGCTTTCGCCAAGGTCAATAACTCATCTTTTGATGCATCTACAGACACTTCTAACTTACCACGAAGCTTACCATTTACCTGAACCACAATAGTTTGTGTATTACGAGTGAGTGCTGACTCATCCACAGTCGGGAACAAGACCGAAGTCAAGTCAACATTAAATTCAGCCAATAAAGTTTGACTTAAGTGTGGTGCAAAAGGTGCAAGCAAGGTCAATAGGGTAATAATCGCTTCACGTTCAACAGCGACATCATTGTCATCTTTTGCTTCAAACTTATTGCTGGCATTGAGTAATTCCATCAATGCTGCAATGGCTGTATTGAATGCATGACGACGTTCAATATCATCACCTACCTTTTGAATGGTTTCGTGAGTTTTACGACGTAAATCTTGTGCTTCTGTTGAAAGTTTAGCTGTATCAATCGCAGTTGCAGTATTGCCTTTTTCAAGGAACCCAGCTACCAAACGCCAAACACGTTTTAAGAAACGGTTTGCCCCTTCAACACCTGCATCCGACCATTCCAATGATTGATCAGGTGGCGCAGCGAACATCATAAATACGCGGGCAGTATCTGCGCCGTATTGGTCAATAATTGCTTGTGGATCGATGCCGTTATTTTTTGACTTCGACATTTTTTCTTGTCCGCCAACGACAACTTCTTGCCCATCGCCATTATATTTAGCAGAAACTATGCGACCTTTTTCGTCTTTTTCTAACTCAATATCCGCAGGATTGAACCAGGTTTTTTTACCACTTTCAGCTTCGCGGTAGAACGTATCCGCCAAGACCATGCCTTGAGTCAGTAAGTTGGTGAATGGTTCGTTGCCTTGAACCACACCTTCATCACGCATTAACTTATGGAAGAAACGTGCGTAAAGAAGATGGAGAATGGCATGTTCTACACCACCAATATATTGGTTCACTGGCAACCATGACTGTGCAGCTTCAGGTTTTACCATACCACCAGTAAAATCAGGAGAAGCATAACGCGCATAGTACCAAGAGGATTCAACGAATGTATCCAAAGTATCCGTTTCACGACGGGCATCACCGCCACAGCTTGGACATTTTGTTTGATAGAATTCAGGCATTTTATTTAAGGGATTACCTGAACCATCTGGTACCACATCTGTCGGAAGAACAACAGGGAGTTGGTCTTCAGGAACAGTGACTTGACCACACTTGTCACAGTTAATCATTGGAATTGGGCAACCCCAGTAACGTTGACGAGAAACACCCCAGTCACGTAAACGGAATTGAACTTTAGAACTTGCCAATGATTGTGGTTCTAATTTTGCAAGGAAAGCGTCAAAAGCGGCTTGGAATGTTAAGCCATCAAATTCGCCAGAATTAACCAATTTACCTTCTTTAGAACCGTACCACTCTTGCCACGCTGATGCAGAATATTCGGCATCATCTGCACCTTTGGCATCGATGACTTGTTTAATTGGCAAATTAAATTTATTGGCAAACTCAAAGTCACGTTCATCGTGCGCAGGAACAGCCATGACTGCACCTGAGCCGTAGGACATCAATACATAGTTGGCAATCCAGACTGGAATTTCTTCACCAGTCACAGGATGCTTCACCGATAAGCCTGTTGCCATGCCTTTCTTTTCAGCGGTTGCCAAGTCTGCTTCTGCCACTGAACCCATGCGACATTCTTCAATAAATGCAGCAAGTTCAGGCTGTCCAGCTTCTGATTGGATCGCGGCAGCTTTCAACGCCATTGGATGTTCAGCTGCAACTGCAACATAGGTTACACCCATGAGCGTGTCAGCACGTGTGGTATAAACCGTCAAACCATCGGCATAAACATCTGGGTTCGCAGACGGGAAGGTGATGTCCATACCCGTTGAACGACCAATCCAGTTACGCTGCATGGTCAATACTTGTTGTGGCCAACCGTCTTTTAGTGTGTCGAGATCATCTAAGAGTTCTTGCGCATAGTCTGTGATGCGGAAGTAGTACATTGGAATATCACGCTTTTCTACCAATGCACCTGAGCGCCAGCCACGACCGTTTTCAACTTGCTCATTGGCAAGAACAGTCTGGTCAACTGGATCCCAGTTTACTGTAGAGAGTTTGCGATAAATCAGTCCTTTTTTATACAGTTGGACAAATAACCATTGTTCCCAGTGATAATATTCTGGTGTACATGTTGCAAATTCACGGTCCCAATCAACAGACAAACCAAGTTTTTTCAATTGGTCGCGCATATATGCGATGTTTTCAAATGTCCATTTTGCAGGCGCAACTTGATGTGCAATTGCTGCATTTTCAGCAGGCAAACCAAAAGCATCCCAACCCATAGGTTGCAGGACAGTTTCACCCTTGAGACGGTGAAAACGACTAATCACATCGCCAATCGTATAGTTCCGCACATGACCCATATGCAGTTTGCCACTTGGATAAGGGAACATCGAGAGGATATAACGACGTGGACCTTCTACAGTGTCGGCAACTTTAAACGATTTACGATCTTCCCAGTCTTTCTGGACTTGAGGTTCAATCGCACTAGCTTGATATTCAGGATCAATATGAGTAGTCATAAACGTATTTTGAGAACAATGGTTAAAAAACTGTGTTGCACAGCATAGCGCAAAATACACCTAAAAGTGAATTTTGCGCGTTTTTAAATATGAAAAACTTGCAATTTTGTTCTTAATTGAACTAGCGAAGCGTTGAATCGCTATTGGTATTATTTTGTGGAATCACTGTAGGTTGTTGTAGCTGTGGTGGATTCACGACAGGAACATTATTTACAGGTTGTCCATTTTGAGGAGCATTTTGCTGCGTATTGGATGGATTGTTTTGTGGGGCTGTCTGTTGGGCTGTAGGTTGGTTGGTCGGTGAAGGCGTTCCACGATAACCATAAGTATCGACTTTAGTTTTATTGCGTGCATTTTTAGGTGGTGGCGTCGTGGTGTAATGGGTAGAGCCGTTACTGTCGACCCACTTATAATACTGTTTTGCATGACTGGTTGCAGTAGTCACAGACAACAAAGCAAAAATGGTCGATACAAAAACTGTGTGTGTAAAGCGTTGGTGTTGTTTCATGGTGCAGAACCTTTGCGTCAATTTTTATTCAGACTAAAGCTAGAAATAGTTATAGCGTCTAATATACAACGGATTGTTTTAGCTTGATCTGGATATTTTTTTAAATTGTATTTATTTTATACAAAAATATAGGTTTTAAAATAATTCTTTTGCAATTTTATTGGGTTATATCTGTGTTCTCTTATACGGAAACACGAGGTTTAGTGTTGGGTGCCATAGAATATCGTCCTCACCCAACACTAAATTTTTATTTCTCTTTTGAATAAAAGCCATGGTTTTTTATCATTAAAATCATTGTATATCATCTTGATATTCAATAAATGTGATCTTGACTGAAACTATATTTTGCTATCGTCATCTTTTAATTTCTATTCATGGCAGAGTTGTTTTAACTTGGACCGTTGCTATTACTGGTTTTCCGTCTATCAGAACAGGTTGGTGTTGATCATTGGCGAGCAAGACACCTATTGTATGTTCTCCAGCAGGTTCAGTGCAGGCACCAAAATTGGCTTTGATAAGTGGACCTCCAAAATCACTGTTCATACTGTTATACGAACGGTTGGGTAAATTACAGCTATCACCTTGTGGATCAATCTTCATATGAATATGACCACAATGTGAATCATTGCCACACTGCCCCGCAGGTAATAATTTGAAATTACTACTTACGATGACTCCGATCGCACGCTCAGAGTCATTGCCTAAAGGGATTACTGAGTGAGGAATAGGCCATACAATCTGTAATTTGGCAGATTCAACTTGAGGTGTTGTTGGTTTGGGTTGCGCCATTGCTGGATTGATTGACCCAACGTATAGTGCGAGTGAATAAAAAAGAGTGGACGTAGAGAGTAATGTTTTAAAAAAATACATAGGCTTACCGTTGTTTTTGTTGAGTTGGAATTTTAATGTAATCAGTGCATACATTGTGAAAATAGCATATCGTATAACCGCAACGAATTGCAATAGAGGAGAGTTATGACTCAATCGTCTTCAGATAAGTCAGCTGTATCAAATACACGTACTACTTATCATCATGGTCACTTACGTGAAGCTTTAATTGAAGCTGCAGTACAATTGATTGATGAACAAGGGGTGGAGAAACTGAGTGTACGTGAGACCGCTAAACGTGCAGGTGTGTCTCCAGGTGCACCTTTTCGTCATTTTGCAACTCGTACTGCACTACTTACAGCTGTAGCTGAACAGGCAACAGAGCGCTTAGAGCTAGAAGTGCAACAAATGATGCACGCAGTAGAGGAGCAACCGCCATTGGTACGTTTCGCCACTATTGGTCGGAGCTATCTAAAGTGGGCGGCAACTTACCCTGTACACTTTCGTATTATCAGTGATCGTTCACTCATCGATTATGAGAGTTCCGACAAGTTAATATCCAGCAATACGAACATTCGTCATTTGATGCAACAATTGTTAAGAGATGCGTTTGGTGAGCAGATGGATGAACATAATCAGGCATTGGCAATCATAACAGCTCGTGCATTGGTGTATGGCTTAGCAAGAATGATGGTGGATGGTCATTTCCCAGAATGGGGTATAGCACAACAAACAACAGAACAGACAGTGGAGGAAATATTAGATTTTTTTGTCAAACATTTGTCTGAAATGTAATCATAACGTGAATTTGATGCAATTAAATCTTCAACTTATTGAAAAATAATAAATCTATGTGGGTTTTTGCTGAATTTTTATCCGATTTTGGATGAGGAGCGGAGCTCCGCAAGGGCTCGCCATACTTGTTTTGGCATGAGGAGCAAAGCTCCGTAAGCGCAACCATCAATATAGTTTCATTTCTCTTGATCAATAAAATGAAGGTGATCAATAGATTGTTTGATAATCTAAAGCTTGCACTGCCACTCTTTAGTGCTAAAGTTTAAATTCTTTTGCGTAGGCGATGCCTCACTTGTCAGAGATGAAAAGTGACAAAAATCTTTCGTTGAGCGAGGGCTACATCCTTTACCCCCGCTCAACATGGCGACATCCATGTCGCCTCACGATAGCAAGACCATCAATGATTCAAAAAGTACAAAATAAATGAATCATCCAAATCACTTGTATGAATAGTCTGGCGGTTTGACTGTATCATCTTTCATCAAGGATTTTTATCTAACTCAGGTTAATCATATT
>NZ_LBNA01000013.1:0-13478 GCF_001005515.1 Acinetobacter sp. Ag2 | reverse complement strand
TGTCGTACTTCACTGCAAACTTATCAGTTTCACCTTGCGCTTCATTTAACGTGTTGGTCTCTTGGTGAATGCTAGTTTCTGTGTTGCCACTGCCATCTTTAACCGTCAACGCTGTGTTATCTACACCTGCAATCGTATTGCCTGAACTGTCTTTAACTGAAATACCATCTTTACCAATCACAGTTGAACCATTGGTGCCATTGGTTCCATCGTTCACGGTAATGCCAGTTAAGTTGTTGAGGTTTTTATTTAACTCAATCGCAACCTGACCACCTGCAACTTTCGTGGTGATGTTGCTGTCAGCACCGACAACTTCTACTGCTTCACCTAATTTCTTGTTCACAGTCGTACCATCTTGCGCTTTTAATCCAAAGCCCAAATTGGTTAATGCTGTACCTGCATCATCTACATACTTCTTGTTAGCAGCATCTGTGTTATTTGTTGGTGCTGCTACATTGGTAATCGCTTTACCACCAGCATTAATACCTGATGTGTTGTTAATAACAACACCACCAACCGTAACTTGGTCAGCTGTTACACCTGCATTGTTAATCGTGGTATTACCCGTTTTAACGCTACCAGTTGCTCCTAAATCCAAGTTTGGATTTAGCTTAACCTGTACACCATCAGTTGTCGCAACTGTACTAATGTTCGTATCACCCGTAATCGAAACGGTGTCACCTAATTTCTTGGTATTGCTTGTGGTTGCTGTATCACCTTTAAATTTTAGACCTGCGGTATCTACAGCATTTTTTGCATCTACACCTTTTTGAATATCGGTTTTTGTAGTCGCTGACAAGTCTACTTTATAGTCAGTGACATTATTTGCATCTTTCGTGCCTGGTGTTACGGTAACTGCTGAAGAACCTGCTGATGCAGTCGTACCATTGGCATTTACTGTATAAACGTCTTGACCGTTTGCACCTGTCGTTTTTACTACGCCAGATACATTGCTTCCAGCTGCGACTTCTGTTCTTGATGCCGCTGCTTTTGAGTCTACATAAGTTTTATTGGTCGCATCTGTACCTGCTGTTGGTGCATTATTAACTGTGACTTTGTTTGCGGTAACTTGAGTTGCCGTAACACCAGCATTGTTAATTACAGTTGAACCCGTAGTAACGCTACCTGTAGTACCTAAGTCCAATGTATTGGATAGTGCAACTTCTACTTTGCCTGCATTTACTTTTGTACTGATGTTGCTGTTTGAACCAACAATATCAACTGCTTCACCTAATTTCTTGTTCACAGTCGTACCATCTTGCGCTTTTAATCCAAAGCCCAAATTGGTTAATGCTGTACCTGCGTCATCTACATACTTCTTGTTAGCAGCATCTGTGTTATTTGTTGGTGCTGCTACATTGGTAATCGCTTTACCACCAGCATTAATACCTGATGTGTTGTTAATAACAACACCACCAACCGTAACTTGGTCAGCTGTTACACCTGCATTGTTAATCGTGGTATTACCCGTTTTAACGCTACCAGTTGCTCCTAAATCTAAGTTTGGATTTAACTTAACCTGTACACCATCAGTTGTTGCAACTGTACTAATGTTCGTATCACCCGTAATCGAAACGGTGTCACCTAATTTCTTGGTATTGCTTGTGGTTGCTGTATCACCTTTAAATTTTAGACCTGCAGTATCTACAGCATTTTTTGCATCTACACCTTTTTGAATATCGGTTTTTGTAGTCGCTGACAAGTCTACTTTATAGTCAGTGACATTATTTGCATCTTTCGTGCCTGGTGTTACGGTAACTGCTGAAGAACCTGCTGATGCAGTCGTACCATTGGCATTTACTGTATAAATATCTTGACCGTTTGCGCCTGTCGTTTTTACTACACCAGATACATTGCTTCCAGCTGCGACTTCTGTTCTTGATGCTGCTGCTTTTGAGTCTACATAAGTCTTGTTGGTCGCATCTGTACCTGCTGTTGGTGCAGCAACATTTGTGATCGCTAACCCGCCTGCATTAATACCTGTTGTTTTATTAATAACAACACCACCAACCGTAACTTGGTCAGCTGTTACACCTGCATTGTTAATCGTGGTATTACCCGTTTTAACGCTACCAGTTGCTCCTAAATCCAAGTTTGGATTTAGCTTAACCTGTACACCATCAGTTGTCGCAACTGTACTAATGTTCGTATCACCCGTAATCGAAACGGTGTCACCTAATTTCTTGGTATTGCTTGTGGTTGCTGTATCACCTTTAAATTTTAGACCTGCGGTATCTACAGCATTTTTTGCATCTACACCTTTTTGAATATCGGTTTTTGTAGTCGCTGACAAGTCTACTTTATAGTCAGTGACATTATTTGCATCTTTCGTGCCTGGTGTTACGGTAACTGCTGAAGAACCTGCTGATGCAGTCGTACCATTGGCATTTACTGTATAAATATCTTGACCGTTTGCGCCTGTCGTTTTTACTACACCAGATACATTGCTTCCAGCTGCGACTTCTGTTCTTGATGCTGCTGCTTTTGAGTCTACATAAGTCTTGTTGGTCGCATCTGTACCTGCTGTTGGTGCAGCAACATTACTGATTACAGTATTGGCTGCATTAATGCCACCAGTTGTAACACTTGGACCACCAGTAATGGTTAAACCAGTATTATCTAATTTACTATTCCCAGTAGTAACTGTTGTAAAAGTTGGATTATCAGAAATAGAAACTTTAATTTGATTTGTAGTAACCGCAGTAGAAATATTTTTACTATCGCCAATCACTGCAATAGATGAACCTAATTTCTGGTTGGTCGTTCCTGTGGTTCCGTTGAAGGTAATTGCTTTAACTACCTCATTGTTTAACGCATTCACTGCTGCGCCAACATTGTTGACAGTTGTTGTGCTTGCATCTGTTTTTGTGATTGTATAGCTTGGAGCTGTTATACCACCAGCCGTCGTACCAGCAGCTGCGCCACCGCCTAAAGCCGCAGCTGTATCTGTCGCAACCTTAGCTAACTCAGTATTTGTATTGAATAATTGACTGCCATTCACTGCATCTGTGCTAGAAGCTGTGACTTGACCCGCTGCAACATTTTGTATTTGTCGCTTTATTGAACCAGAACCAACACTTACAACACCTGTACTTGCAGTACCAGTTGCTGTGTAAGATTTACCATTGATTGTTTGTGCTGTACTATTTACGGATGCAGAAGTCGTTGAGCTAGCTCCTAAAGCAATACTACCTGCAATTGATGCATTTGCCCCATCCCCTATAGCCACAGTAGTAGCCGCCGAAGCATTACTTCTTGCACCCAAAGCCACTGCACCAGTACCAGCTGCTGCGACAGTAGACTGTGCACCAATTGCAACAGCATCCGTTCCAGCAGACTGAGCGCCTCTCGTTGCATTACCACCGATAGCCACAGCACCGCTACCAGAAGCCGTAACAGCATTTGCCACAGATAATACATTTCCTGCAGCAGTCCCTGTCGCAGTACCACCCAATGCCACAGCATTTTGCCCAGTTGACTGAGTGCCTTCACCAATTGCCGTACTCCCAGCAGCAGTAGCGCGACTCTCAACACCTACAGCTGTACCAAAAGCATTGGCTTGACTATTGTGACCTAAAGCTGTTCCTGCTGTCCCCGTAACTTCTGAGAAGCTTCCAAATACTGTTGCAGCAAGATTATTGTTCCCTTTGGCATTACAGCCTGCAACCAAAGAATATGTTCCCGAACCATCAGTTGCTTGTGAACCTGTAGTTCCAGGATTTATATTTCCTACAGCCCCAGCAGAACCTGTTACACAACTTGTATCCGTATTTATGATCGCTGCAGATGCTTCAGGACTAAACGTTACCATCAAGCTAACTGTCGCAGCGCCAATAATTCCCGTTACTTTAGAAGATTTGGTTTTCCCTTTTGCCAATTCAGATACTGCAACCCATGCCAACAAAGTCGCATTCCAAATCACTTTGTAGATTTTATTCATATCACTTTTCCTTAGGAGATGCATTTTTGACAGTAGGTTCTGCTTTAACAATGCATATAAAATGTACAATTTTTTTTATTTAACAATTTACATACAATGAAAGCAATCAAAAAAATGAGATATATTTCACTTTTTTTAACTTTTAAACCAATTGGTTTAATTTTTTTGAAATTAAGCTATATTATTTTACATTTTTAATATTTTACATTTAAAAAACATAGAGTTATATTTATCTTCAGTATTGTAAAGTTTTACTAAAATCACATTTTTTCTAATTAATTATGTGACAAATTTTGTCACATTTGTTAAAAATAAGTGTGACACATTCCTCAAAATTATATTTTATTAAGTTTACATTCTTTGTGTTTACAATTTTTCTTAATAGCTTTTTATTTTTATCTTTCACTACTTTGTGTTTTTCTGAGTAATATTTATTAATTTTGTTTAGAAAAACTTTACAAAACACAAAAAACAGATCATTATTTCAATATGTAAGAAACCATACTCTGAAAAATGATTCTAATTTTTATAAAACATAGTCTATTAAATGTGATTTAAATCACATTATTTTTTAATATCACCCATACTGCGATCAAAATATCATCAAATTCATTAATCAAAAGAAACATATCAGATCTATAGATACGTCAAAATCATAAATAAATAGCTTTGTGTCAAAATAATATAATTAATTTTCACATTTGGAGAAAATCAAATTTTCATTTGAAAATCCCACCATAGAACCATGTTTGCTATAATTGCCTTTAAAATTTAATCTGAGCACAACCTTTGAAGATCATTTTTGCAGGCACACCCGAATTTGCAGCTTCAGCATTAGCAGCACTGATTCAAACTGACCACGAAATCGTCGCTGTGTATACTCAACCGGACCGTAAGTCAGGTCGTGGACAAAAATTGACAGCTTCAGCAGTAAAACAACTTGCGTTAACGCATGATTTACCTGTTTATCAACCCCTGCATTTCAAGGCATCCACTGAAGAAGGCTTAGCGGCTCAACAAGAGCTTGCAGCTTTAGGTGCTGATGTGATGGTGGTTGCTGCTTATGGTTTAATCTTGCCCCAAAGTATTTTAGACACACCTAAATACGGTTGTTTAAATATTCATGGTTCATTATTACCTCGTTGGCGTGGTGCTGCGCCCATTCAGCGTGCAATTGCCACAGGTGATACTGAAACTGGGGTGACAATTATGAAAATGGCAGCTGGATTAGATACAGGGGACATGTTGTATAAGACCCTTTGCCCAATTACAACAATGGATACTTCCGCAAGCTTGTATGAAAAACTTGCAACTCAAGGTGCACAAGCAATCTGCACAGTGCTTGAATCAGAGCAAAAATTACAACAATACTTAGAAGCACGTGAAGTTCAAGACGAACAATTCACCGTTTACGCCCACAAACTGACTAAGGCAGAAGCCCAGATTGATTGGCGCAAATCTGCTATTGAAATTGACCGCACTATCCGCGCATTTAACCCTTGGCCTGTTGCCTTTACTCCAATTGATGAAAGCAATAATCTACGAATCTGGAATGCAACAATTTCTGATGTAATTGCAAACGGTGAAGACGTCGGAACGATTATTGAAATGGACAAGCAAGGCGTACATGTGGTCTGTGGTGAAGGCGTAGTTTGTCTCACCAGTTTACAGTGGCCTGGAGGCAAAGCCCTTAATCCCGTTCAAATCATCCAAGGTCATAAACTATCTATAGGACATCAATTCGCATGAGTCAAATTCAATCCTCTGCAAAAAATTTGAATTTGCGTGCCCAAGTGATTAAAACCCTTGTTGCTGTTCAAAATGGTCAATCTTTAGCATCTGTGTTGAACCAACATATCAACACCGTTTCTGAACGTGATCGTAGTTTATACCATGAACTAACATTGGGCTGCCTACGTCAATGGTATTCCTTAAAAGCCGTTACGCTTCCGCTATTAACAAAACCATTAGACAATGAAGCGCTTGAAAGTTGCTTATATCTTGGGTTATACCAACTCTTATGTACGCGTATTCCTGCACATGCAGCGATTTCAGAAACAGTCAATGCAGCTAAACAACTAGGATTTGAGCCAATGAGCGGCTTGGTCAATGCTATCCTTCGTCGTGTTTCACGTGAAACATCAGAATTTGAAACTGCGCTGAGTCAAACGCATGGCTTACCGAGTTGGCTGTTCAAACGACTAAAAAAAGATTGGACAAACCAAGTTGATGAAATCTGTCAAAACTTAAAACAAGTTGCACCACTGACTTTGCGTATCAATGAACGTCAGATTAGTCGTGATGAATATCTAGATATCTTAGAGGAAGAACAGATTGATGCTCGACCTTGTATGCTTTCTGATGTTGGTATTGTACTCGAACAAACTGGAAATATTACCCATTTGCCGGGCTTTGAAGAAGGTGGATTTTCCGTTCAAGATGAACACGCTCAACTCTGTGCCACCTTGTTACCAAATTTAGATGATAAAATTATTATCGATGCATGTGCAGCGCCTGGTGGAAAGACAGCACATATTTTAGAGCGCTTTAATCCACAAAAATTAATTGCGCTTGATCATGATGCTAAACGCCTCTTACGTGTTTCTGAAAATTTGGAACGTCTAGAATTAAATGCCTATGCTGACGTAGAAATCATCACAGCTGATGCTACAACATGGACTTATACGCAACCTGTAGATTGCATTATCCTAGATGCGCCTTGTTCTGCAATCGGTGTAATGCGTCGTCATCCAGATATTCGCTTACTCAGACAGTCTACAGATATTCAACAAGTGGTCGATTTGCAAAAGCAAATTTTGAATCATATGTGGCAACAACTTAAAGTCGGTGGAACCCTGCTTTATATCACCTGTTCAATTCTTAAAGCTGAAAATGAACAACAAATGGTGGAATTCTTTGCAGAACATACAGATGCCGAAGAAATAAAAATTGATGCTGATTGGGGAATTGAACAAATTCATGGTCGTCAATTACTTCCGCAAACTGATCATGGTGATGGTTTTTATTATTGTCGAATCAAAAAACTCGCTTAACAGACTAAAAAAGCAGGCAATATAGCCTGCTTTTTTGACTTTAGATGAATAGTTAAATCAAAGTGTATGTTGATCTTTAACTTCTTCAAGAACCTCGTCTAATTCTTCAGGATTTTTCATGAGGTGTAAGATCGAGAGAATTAATCCTCCCCATAAAAACACCATTGAAATAATCATCATAATAATAGCTGATGTATTCATTTTGCTGCTCCTATCGATCTTTCATTTTGCTGAGTACTAAAGCCACCACAGCACAGAAAATCACACTGCCCCAACCAAAGAACATCAACATACTTGCACTATATGTATCGTATCCATTTTTAATCAAACTAAAAATGGTCATACATAAAGTTACCAGCAAAATCAAAGAAGTGATGACGGTTAATGTGAAATCCCAACCTTTACCTAATTGAACAGTTGAAATACGGTTCACATGATCACGCAACTCGATCAATGCAGAACGTTTAAACCATGCCACTGCAATAATTGACAATAGTGCACCACCAATAATACCAATATTGTTGATAAAATGATCGACAATATCAACCAGTTTAATTGCATTCACACTTGAAAATAAGAAGATCGAAACAATCGCACTACCACCACCAATGATAGTCACGGCTTTTTTACGTCCCCACTTTAACTTGTCTTGCATTGCCGCAATGGGTACTTCAAGGATACTCACCATTGAAGAAATACCAGCCACAAATAAAGAAGAGAAGAACAATAAACCAAATAAATCAGCACCAGCTCCTAAACTCGAAATGATTTTAGGGAACGCAATGAATGCCAAACCGATACCACCACTCACGACTTGATCAACAGGCTTCCCTGCTGCAAATGCCATAAAACCAAGCGCAGCAAAAATACCAATACCTGCCAAGATTTCAGTTGACGCATTGGCAAAACCAACAATCAGACCAGAACCAGTCAAGTTGGTTTTCGGTTTAAGATAAGATGCATAGGTCACCATGATCCCGAAACCAACTGAAAGAGAAAAGAAAGTATGACCAAATGCCGCGAGCCAAACTTTATAGTCCCACATCGCTGCCCAGTTTGGGGTAAAGAATGCATTCAAACCTTGCACTGCACCTGGTAAGCGTAATGCCTGAATCACAAGAATAGTGAATAGAATAAACAACAATGGCATGAAAATTTTGTTCGATAATTCAACACCTTTCTTGACACCACCAAATAAAATGATCAGAGTAAGTGCCCAAATTCCAACGATAGGCCAAAATAAATGACCTACAAATTGGAAATCAAAACCAGTTGCTTTAGATGTTTGTAGATAGGTATTAAAGAAGAAATTTTCAGGATCATTTCCCCATAACTGACCAATAGAGAAGTACACATAACTGCCTGCCCAAGTCAGCACACTGGCATAATATAAACCAATAATGATACAGACACAGACTTGCCACCAACCTAAAGTTTCACCTCCTTTGAATAAAGCACGATACGCTTTAGGTGGAGAGTTATTGCTTTTATGCCCTGTTGCATAATCCAAAAATAATAGAGGTAAACCAGCAGTAATTAATGCTATTAAATAAGGAATTAAAAATGCACCACCACCATTTTCATAAGCAACATAAGGAAAACGCCAAATATTACCTAAACCCACAGCCGATCCAACAGCTGCAATAATAAAACCCGATCGTGATGTCCAGTTTTCACGAGATTCTGTCATAAAACACCTAATTCTGTAGATGTCCTCCAATGCCGCTTTTTGTCATTGTCATCTGCGAGCAAAAGAAGTACCAATTTTAAAATTTTGTTGTTCGAATAAAACAGCACCTTTTGAGCACTTTGTTGTTATTCCAAACCAGTCATTGTGTTGATTGCTTGGTTAAAGCGCTTCAATAGAAAACGACTGTTTAATGGACTAACAATACCTGTTTTATATCGATTTATCTGTAAATTGTGAAAATTTTCTTGGTTTTTTTATACCATTTATCTCTTATGGCTATTTTTTATCTCACCCTGTCGAAATAATGATCTGATTTACTGTTAATTTCAGCTTTTTAGACGTGTTAATTAAAAAGATAAGCAATATATACGGATCTGTATGCTTTTATTTTTTGATTGATCGACCATAAATCAACTTTTAATCATGAGCTGAGACGATCACCAATTGCTTATCAACACTTGGAAAAATACACCTCATATTCCCTAGGGAGAATATTTTTAACAACTTTTTATTTGAGTAAAAAAAACTATTTTGCATGCCCTACAACAAAAAGAAATAAGTTAAGGCATTACAAAAAAGAGTCTATTTAAACCATAAAAGTTGTCTGCTTTAACAAACTTAAAAGCATAGATTTTTTTCTAAAGCATCCTAAGAATTTCAAGATGAATCGCTTTGCTTGATTTAAAAGTTGTCCAAAATCTTTTTATGATCAATGGTCTATTAGGGACTTGAGTTTTTAGGTAAACGATAATGCCCTATAATTTTATAGCTCAATAAAATATCGTTTTCACGTGTTCCATAACCAATGTTATGAATCACCAAAGGAGTTTTGGATAAAAGTGTTGTCTTATCTGAAATAATGCCAATGTGGGTGAGTCCTTTGCCTAAATCCCAAGTGACAATATCACCCGCTTGATATTTCTGATCATTGACTTGATAACCTTGTCGTTGAAAATAAGTCATGATGTTGGGTACCCGTCGATGATCAATATTTTTATCAGTCGATTTTAAACCCCACTTTTGCGGATATTTTTTAAAATTTCGTTGCATATCCTCATGAATTAACTTTTGTAAATCAATGTTTTGATGACGTAAAGCACGAATCACCACATCAGTACATACACCTTTGACCAAAGGTACATCGCCCATTGGATACTTGAGTTGGGTATAGCTCGGATCATAATAAAGTGTTTTCCAGATTTGTGATCGCGCGTCATTGACTAGTTTTTCAGCCTGAAATGCCCAAATTTGCACACTAACTAAGGACAGGAAAACCAATGAAATCCACTGAGGTAAAGTTTTTATTATCATTTTTCACTCTATTCAAAAAATTAACAAAACAAGGAGCCGAGGCTCCTTTAATATGGCTTATTGTTTAATCACAAGCAAGCGCTCTTCTTGCATGTCACGAATAGCGAATTGAATACCTTCACGTCCCAGCCCTGAATCTTTGACACCGCCATAAGGCATATTATCCACTCTAAAAGTCGGTATATCATTGATAATTACCCCACCCACTTCTAAATGATCCCATGCATAGAGCATTTTATTGAGATTTTGTGTATAGATCCCTGCCTGTAGACCAAAACGACTTGTGTTAATCATCTCAATCCCTTTTTCAAAGTTTTTATACTTTTCTAAAATTGCCACTGGACCAAACGCTTCATTTTGATAAATCTCAAGTGACTCGTCTACATTTTCTAGCAACGTTGGCTCAAATAAAACACCTGATAAAGCACCACCCAATAAAATTTTAGTGCCTTTTTTCTCTGCTTTATCGAGCCATTTTTTTAATCGGAGTGCTTCAGATGCTTTAATCATTGGACCAACAATTGTGGTTTCTAAACTTGGATCTGCTGCACGTATCTTTTTCAGTTTCGCTACCAACTTCTTCTTAAACTCTGTATAAATATCGGCATGAACAAGAATCCGTTGCACACTGATACAGACTTGACCAGCATGACTATATGCACCACTTATCACTCGATCAAACAGTGCATCATTGAGCTCTGTATCTGGCTCAATCAACACAGCGGCATTACCCCCTAACTCTAAGGTAACTTTTTTACGTCCTGCTCGCGCTTTCATATCCCAACCAACTTGATCCGAGCCAGTAAAACTTAATAATTTAAAACGATCATCAGTCACCAACACATCCGCATGTTCACGCGGACAGGGTAAAACTGAAAATGCACCTTTAGGCAAATCTGTTTCCGCTAAAATTTCTGCGATTTTTAATGCAGAAATGGGTGTCAAACTGGCTGGTTTAAGTACAAATGGACAACCTGCTGCTATCGCAGGTGCTATTTTATGTGCAGTTAAATTCAGCGGAAAATTAAAAGGACTAATTAAGGAAATTGCGCCAATTGGTACATGCTGCACCATTCCTCGGTACGCAGATGCAGCAGCTGTCACTGCTAAAGGCATCAAATGACCATTACTCATCGTGGATACGGCATCTGCGGCAATTTGAAAAGTATTAATCAATCTCTCAACTTCTGCTGCGGCAGCAAGTTTTGGCTTTCCACCTTCCACAATCAAAAGCTGAGTTAATTCTTCACGCAATTCTTTAAAACGACCAACACAGTGTAAAAGTATTTTTTGCTTTTGAAAGGGTTTCAGTGCTGCCATTTCCTTTTCAGCGTTTACTGCTGCACTGATCGATTTTTCTAAGGTTTTTGCATCAGCTAAAGCGACTTTTGCATATAGCTGACCAGAAAACTTGTCATAGACCTCGAGCCATTTCCCTGTTTTTACTGCCTTATTTGCGACATAAAGTGGTAGTTCAAACACTGTATCGTCAATAGTCTCACTCATGTTATATCCTCGATTTCATCTTTTTTAATAATGCAAAATTTGATAAACCTCTATATCATGCCCACAGTTTCTGCTGTATTGAATCCTATTTAAGTAACAAAAATATCAGATGAAAAATTATTTCATCAAGAAGGAAATATGAAAGCTATTCAATTGCCATTATTTATTGCAGCACTAGGTTTAAGCTCATTTGCCCAAGCTGATTTTATTGGTTTAACTGGTGATGTAAGTTACTGGTCTTACGATGGGAAAATTAAAAATACCAAGCCCTTAAATAGTGAGAATGATATTGATCGAGATAATGGTATTCAAGCTTCTATAGCTTTTGAACACCCTATTCCTCTTTTACCTAATGTCAAAATTAAATACACCAATATAGATAGTACAACGGAGAACAATACGAGTTCACCTAACTCCGATAAAGTTAAATTCACCAATACAGATTATATTTTGTATTATGAAATACTTGATAATATCGTGAGCGCCGATATAGGTTTTGGTCTCGCAAATGTTGATAGTGATATTAAGCAATATGATGCACTTCAGTACGTTAATAACACTATTTCTGGCAATGTACCTATCGCCTATGCATCTATAGGTGGAAAATTACCTTTTACAGGTTTGAGTACTAAAGGAGAAATTGTTGTTGGAAGTGACGGAGATACAACAATGACCGATGTACAAGCAGAGCTTCAATATAATTTTGTACAAAGTCTACTGTTAGATGTTGGCGCTAAAGTAGGCTATCGCTATCTGAATATTGATGCTGATAAAGATGATCTAAAGTACAAATTAGATTTTAAAGGTCCATATATTGGCTTAAATGCACACTTTTAATCATTAAAACCGTTATCTTGAATGTCGATGATCTCAGCATTTTCTTAGATACGCTGAGGATTTTTTTAGATATCTAGTATATTACCAATATATAACCCTCAGGCAAGGATATCTGAGGGTTTTTATTTTTCTAGTTAAAACAATTGAACGAAATCGAATTACCCGTTAAAAATCTACCACTTCATGAAAGTCATGCCTTCAATTTCATCAAGTTGAATGTACTCTGTCTGTTTCTGTACAATCTTAATCGCTTCTTCTAAGCTTAACCTTTTTGTATAAGAGCCTTTTTGATCAGGTATAGGTATATCTGCATCTAATGAATGATCAGAGTTCACAATAAACTGTAAGGTTCGATCATTTTTATCAACAATTCCTAAAAAATTTTCTGGTCGAATTAAAACCGATTGCATAAGTTCTATGATTTCATCTATAGATGCATATTGAGTTTGAGCGGGTAAAATTTCATCACCATCATAATCGGTGAAGAAAAATTGGAAAATGAGCATATTGATTATTTTCTCATCATTAGTGATTCTTTTTTAACACAAAGTACAGCCTGCCTCAATGGCGTAAAATGCATGTATTACATCCATTTAAATAAATGCGATGCTAAAATAATTATGCCATATAGCTTTTTTCTTCCTTTTCCATCATTTCTATCTTTTCTTTACGCATAAAAAAACACCCTCAACATTTTAGTTGAGGGTGTTTTAAGAATTAAAAGCTGGCGATGACTTACTCTCACATGGGTAACCCCACACTACCATCAGCGCTAAGAGGTTTCACTTCTGAGTTCGGGAAGGGATCAGGTGGTTCACTCTTGCTATTGTCGCCAGCAAACTGTTATGGACTTTTTCGGGTCTTATGGGTATGCCTTACTTTGTTCCAAATGAGTTTAACAGAAGAACATTTGAGTTGAATATTTTAACTAGCTTTACAACTAAATCAAGTTTCTTTGATCTTTTATGAATCAAATGATGCTTCATATACAACTGCTGGGGTGTTGTATAGTCAAGCCTCACGAGCAATTAGTATTGGTCAGCTTCATGCGTCACCGCACTTCCACATCCAACCTATCAACGTCGTAGTCTTCAACAGCTCTTTAGAGGACATAACGTCCTAGGGAAATCTTATCTTGGGG
>NZ_LBNA01000032.1:0-59078 GCF_001005515.1 Acinetobacter sp. Ag2 | reverse complement strand
TAATCTAGTACAGCCACTTAAATTTTAAATAATAGACCTCTTGCACTAGTCAAAATTTAAGCAGATATGATCTTTGATTTATAAGGTATTAAATAAAACCTAAATGACTAAAAAACCTACTTTCGCAACAAGTCTAATAAAAATAATAAACTCAATTATTTGATTATCATCAGACTTTTAAATCTTTCGCACTTTATGTTTAAATTCACTCCTTATTTAAAAGCTATAACCAATATTTAAATTGATCCGATAACTCCATTGATCGCTTTTATCTGATGAGGCAGAAGTCCAGCCAGTTGCATTACCTGCGCCACCAACAACATTGGCATTTTTACCCCATAAGTAATCCGTCCAAACCAAAAATGGTGAAGCAATAAACATCATTCCCGTAGTATTCATCTGTGATGAAGCCCAATCACTCCGCTTTTTATCAAAATAACTATAGTCGTTATAGAAGCGGATTGCTTTTAATTGTCCAAAATTTTGAATGGGCAAAACATAGGCAAGGTTTAAACTTGCAACGGTTCCTTCTGAAGCAATGAAATAAGCGGGAGTTAAACCATTTCCTCCCATCAAAGTCATATCATTATTCACACCATCAGGATTTTCAGCATCATATTGATAATGAATCACTGAACTTTGTAAATTAAAGCGTTTGTATTTGTTATCAGTATGCACACCCAACGCATAATACTGACCATTTTTATCCGTCAATTTATTGTGCAATTGCGCGAATGCACCTGAAACGCCAAACTCTTGCTGACCAAATGCTGTTTTTAGCTTGCGAACAATACGCGTATTAAATTGATGACGCTTTTCATTTTGATAATTTTTTTGTGTAGGGAAAGCATTATCGGCGAGATCATCATATGTGGCACTCTCTGGTGAATAACGCAAATTAGTTGCCAACATTTCAGGATAATATCCCAATTTAATATCCCAATCTGTGTTATGAAAATTCCAATTCATCCCTGGCGCACTGTTATTGCCATAACCTAAAAAGAAAGGGATATGATTGAGCCAACCATTTTGAGTATAAGGATAAATGGTAAAAGGTTTATAGACAAAACCTGCCTCTAAACTCTTATTTTCATCAAAGTTATACCCCACATAAGCTTTCTCAATCGATCGTTTCTCTTGATCTTGAAAGATATAAGATGCATTGAGATAAGCATCATCAAATTTACCCGTGAGTGTAATTTTAAAAATATCGAAATAGAGCTTACCAAAACCAACATTGGGACCGTCCCAACTTTCATAACGATGATTAAAACGTATCACACCATCTAGCTTTAAGGTCTCACTTTGATCTTGGTTTTTCCACTCAAGCGCTGTGTTTTGGGCAAAAGTGTGAGACGTATAGCCTAAAGATAATACGGCAGATAACATAACTATAGATGCATTTTTCATAGCTGATTCCTTCAATTTTTTACCAACGATCCTGTTGGCTTTCTTGTTTTACCTGTAAAACATAGTTTTTATTAATTTTTATGCAAAAAAAATAATCCTCCTTGTGAAATCAATGAACATCTGAATCTCTTGCGATAGCTTTTTCAGATGTTCATCTAAAAATTAATACAATTTCTTTTGTGGTGGTCCTGCAAAGTTCAGTGGTCCAATCGATTTCATATCTAGTTCAATGACACTTGGACCTTGAAAATCAACGGCTTGCTGAATGACTGTGTTAAATTCATCAGCACTGCCGACTTTCCAGCTTTTGACTCCCATTGCTTCTCCTAAAGCTTGATAGTCAGGGGTATGTAATTCATTAAAATATTGGCGCCCACTAAAGTAATTATTTTGGATACCACGCATCACGCCATAACCACCATCATTCATGATCATCAGCACCATATTGGTATTTTCTTGTGCCATGGTGGCAATCTCACCGATACCCAACATCAAGCCACCATCACCAACTAGACCAATCACTTTTTTGTCTGGATTGGCAATTGAAGCGCCTATCGCAGTTGCTAGACCGAGACCAATAGCACCAGCTAAAGAGTGAATATTGAGATTCGGTGCTTGTACTGGAAATAAACGACTACCCCAAGTACTGCCCGACATGGTGATATCTCGAACAAAAATACCATCTTGAGGTAATGCGGCACGTAAGTGATCACAAATTAAGGCATATTGATCTAACTGAGTACGTAAAGCATCAATTGCTGCCTGTTTTGCCTGAACAATGGCTTTATCGTATTCTGCATCTACTTTTGATACATCTGCTAAGCCAGCCACTACGCCTTGCAACACATGTTTAGCATCAGCACAGACAAAGTGACGTACAGTGTAATTACGCTGTTGTGCGACTGGATTAGCATCGATTTGGATAATATTGTTTGGAAACTGTACTGAATAAGTTTTCGTTTCATTACTGCGTAAACGCGAACCGACCACAACCAATAAATCAGCGTCTTTTAACAGTTGTTCAACTGCTGCTGAATTATGAAATGCTCCCAAACTACGAGGATGATCATCTGCCAATACACCACGTGCATGGGTAGACGACACAATAGGTATTCCCAAATCAGCAATGGCTTTAACTTCTTCCACACTTTTCAATGTCCCACCACCAATCCAAAATATCGGACGTTTGGCTTGTTTAATTTCCTGAACAATCAAATCAACTTCAACTTGCTCAGCCTGTGGTAATTCCAGTGCTTTTACTGGACCTAAGTTGAGTGGTAAATCGATTTCAGCCGCTTGTACATCTATAGGCAGTTCAACGCTGACAGGACCCATGGGTACAGTTGTTGCGACACGAATTGCTTCACGGACCACCCCTACAGCATTCTCTGGACTGGTAATGCGGAATGCGGCTTTACTGGATGCTCGTAAAAAAGTCAGCTGATCTTTGGTTTCATGAATAAAACTGGCATCACGATCAAGATATTCACGTTCCACTTGCCCAGTAAGATGTAAAACTGGACTACCTGCATTTATTGCTTCGATCAATGATCCTACTGCATTTCCTGCGCCTGCGCCTGTACTGGTTAAGGCAACCCCTAAACCTTTAAAGCGAGCGTGCCCATCTGCCATTGTCACCGCACCGGCTTCGCCACGAGCAGCGACAAAACGAATTTTTTCACGGCGCCCAACCGCATCAGCGATGGGTAAGTTGTGAATCGAGATAACACCATAAATACTCTCAACTTGGTGCGCTTCTAAAACCCGAGCGATTGCTTCACCTACATTTACACGTTCTGTCATTATTTGTTCCTCAAAATTTTTTTCATTCCATGAATAGATCAATCACACCAAGGATTTGGCTGTTCGCTTAATCCCATATAAATACTTTTTTGTTGCATATAAGACAAAATGCCTAAACGACCTTTTTCACGACCTATACCACTGTCTTTAAATCCGCCAAACGGTGCCGAAATCGAGAATTTTTTATAAGTATTGATCCAAACTGTCCCCACCTCTAAAGCACGAGCAATTTGCCACGCTTTACGATAATTTTCAGTCCAAATACCTGCGGCCAATCCAAAACAACTTGCATTGGCTTGGGTAATCAAATCAGCCTCATCGTCGTACTTGATGACGACTAACACGGGACCAAAAATCTCTTCCTGACAGGTTTGTGCAGCATTATCCAAACCCGTAATAATGGTCGGTAAGTAATAACTGCCTTTTGCCAACTCACCATCCGTCAACGCTTGACCACCTACTACGACTTGACCACCTTCTTGCTTGGCCAATTGGACATATGCATCCACAGATGCCAAATGCTTTTGATTAATTAAAGAACCGAGATGCACATCTGCAGTCTCAGGATGCCCTACACGTAAAGCTTTGGTAATTTCAATCAAGCGATTGAGAAACTGATCATAGATACTGCGATGAACAAATAACCGTGAACCTGCAATACACGCCTGTCCTGCCGAACTAAAAATACCGTAAGCCACCCCCTTAGCAGCCAATTCAATATCTGCATCTGGCAATACAATGGTCGGTGATTTGCCACCAAGTTCTAAAGAAGTGGTGATTAATTTCTCCGCAGCAAGATGTGCCAAATGACGACCCGTTGTTGTCCCCCCAGTAAATGAAATTTTACGTACCAATGGATGTTTTACGATTGCATCACCAATCACAGAACCACGCCCCACCAAAACGCTTAATAAGCCTTTGGGTAAGCCAGCTTGTTCAAAGATTTTGGCAAGTTCCAAAGCGATTAAAGAGGTTGCCTCTGCGGGTTTAAGAATGACTGCATTTCCAGCCGCTATTGCAGGGGCAAGTTTTTGCACCTCACTGGCGATCGGCGAATTCCACGGTGTGATCGCTGCAACAACACCCACAGGTTCATGCACACTCATGGTCATGAAATCTGCTGCACGTTGTGTTGTTAATTCATCATTTAACGTTTCACAAGCCGCCGCCACATAACGTGCTGTTGCAGCTGCACTCATGACCAAAGCACGCGTTTCAGTTAAAGGTTTACCATTGTCACGGGTTTGTAATTGGGCTAGTTCTTCGACACGTGCTTCAATGATCTCAGCCACTTTATATAAAATTCGTGCACGTTCATGCGGCATACTGTTGCGCCAACTTGGTTGTCGCCATGCTAAATCTGCTTTTTTGATTGCTTCATCAACATCATCCAAACTTGCAGTCGAAATTTCTGCATTCACAGATTGATCAGCTGGAAACACACTCTCGATAATATTGCCTTTGCCTAATCGCCATTCACCTGCGATATAAATTTGCTTTACCATGATCAAATCCTTTTATATCTGAATTGCTTCAACGCTGTTACGACATGCACGAATCACACTCAATGCAGCCAATGTTGAAGTTTTTGGATTACTTGCCAACGGCACACCCACCAACTCAATGGTCATTTCACCAAACATGCCTTCCGCTACAATGGTGTGTTTGTTCTTGTTGATATGCGGATCAACACTTAACTCAACCATGGTTTGATCCATTCCTAAGCCTGCAAGAGCAATCGTAGCTGCAACATTGGCATTGGCTGGAAACTTCAACGCTGCCTCTCTGGCTGTACCTTTGAAAAATACAGTTGCTTGATTTACATGTTCAAGGTCAACCAACTGTTCTGCATAGCTACCACGCCAACTGTTTGGACTCTTACAGCCCTTATAGGTGACCTTTTCCAGCCCCCCTTCTTTGGCTGCTGAAATTCCATCAATTCCTGCAATTGCGCCTGCTAGTAAATGCAGATGTGCATGATGCTGCTCAGCCGTAAGTTTGAGTAGAGTCAAAAACTCGTTATCTGCCAAAGTTCCCACCGAAATCAGACCAATGGTCCAACCTTTTTCAAGTACTTTTTGTGCATGCTCTTTCACTGCTGCTTGCCCTGCCACTTCGATCACATAATCTGGTGTGCCATGACACTGATCAACTGAACTGATCACCTGTACATTGTTTGAAACAAGTGCCTGAACTTTTTCAACGCTCCGTACAGGTACAACAATCCACTTGAGCTGTAATTCTTGAGGTAGATGGGCATACACTTCTGCGGCCATTGCGCCAAAACCAATCATCATCAACTGTTTCATGGAAACACCTTATAAATGTTTGTTAAAACCACCTGATACATCCAAAGCCGCACCTGTGGTATAAGACGCCAACGGTGATGCCAGAAATACCAAAGCATGTGCAGGTTCTTCTGGCTTACCTAAGCGCTGCATGGGAATACCTCGGTTTTTTGCAATATCGCCTATCCATTGTTCCCACGTTGCGTTTGCATCCGAACGGTTTTCGAAACGGCGTTTCCATTGCGCAGATTCCACCATGCCCAACAGAATCGAATTGACACGAATGCCGTATTGACTGAATTCATGAGCTAAAGAATGTGTTAGATTTAATAAAGCTGCACGTGCTGATGAGGTTGCAATCATGTGAGGTTCTGGTTGTAACGCCAATAAGGAGTTAACATTGGTAATCGAACCACATTGCGACTGTTTTAAATCATTTAAAAATGCGCGAACTGGATGTAATACACTGAAATATTTCAATTCAATTTCTTTCATCCAATCTTCATCTTGAGTATTCTCAAAATTTGAAACACGCCCTTGACCCGCATTATTGATCAACATATCAACATTGCCGAGTTGCTGATTGACCTGTTGAGCAAATTGTTGAACATCATTTTTGTCTAGAACATTACAGATTTTGGTAAAAACTTCAGCATCTGGGTATTTTTCTAAAATAGAGTTTTGCGAAGCTGTCAAACGTTGTTGGTCTCGACCACACCATGCCACTTTGGCGCCTTCAGCAACTAAAATTTCGACTGCAGCCAAACCAATCCCTGACGAGCCACCTGTGACAACTGCTACTTTTCCTTTAATGTGGAAGCTCATATCCATATCTCTCGTTTAAATCTTAATTGACTGATAAAACAATATTGTTGAACTGTTCAGGTTGATCGACATAACTCAGATGACCTGCATCTGTAATGAGATGGTAACTGCCCAATTGCATCTCTAGGTTGAGTTCTTTAATTGCTTTTGCAGGGGTTATTTCATCTTTATCACCGGCAATCACTGCACAAGGAACATTTATTGCTGTTAAATAATTTCTGATTTCATCATAAGCCAGCAAATAAGAGGCTCGAGTGAAACCATCTAAACTGAGATGGCTCATCACTTCATTCACCAAAGCTAAAGCCTGATCATCTTGTTTATAAATCAAATA
The DNA here is from genome assembly GCF_001005515.1 of Acinetobacter sp. Ag2. Taxonomy (NCBI): domain Bacteria; kingdom Pseudomonadati; phylum Pseudomonadota; class Gammaproteobacteria; order Moraxellales; family Moraxellaceae; genus Acinetobacter; species Acinetobacter sp. Ag2. Next base: position 52,418 of record NZ_LBNA01000032.1, on the reverse strand, counting down.
CGGTCCACGACATGCCGCCATACCTGCATTACCCAATGTTTTCAACATATTCGGACGTTTTTGATAAACTTGAGTTTTCACATCTTCACTCGAACGTTGATAGCCTTGCGCTGGATTAGCCAGAATCAAGGCACTCACCCGCTCAGGATAAAGATGAACAAAAGCACTGGCCTGTAAAGCGCCAAGGGAGTGACCAATCAAAATTGCCTTAGAAATATTTAAAGCGTCCAACAAGCCAAATAAACGTTGTGCATAATCTGTTGCATTCGGTTGAGACGTATTTAAACCCGCTGATTGACCATAACCTGGCGCATCCCAAGCAATCACATGAAAATAACGACTGAGTACATCAAGCTGATTGATCCAAGATGCTGAACCTGAGCTAATGCCATGTAGTAAAACCAAGTACTGCCCTTGTCCCGCCTCGCGGTAAGCTTGCACAGCATCCTTGACGATTACCGTTTTAACTGGATATTTGGCTAATACATCAATCAGTGTCATCATTTCATTCCTTATATCGGTATCCGATCAAACGATTAACGTTTGATTTGAGACAATGGATGCTCAGGCGGATAGTTTGGAATCGTCGGTTTACCCGCACCTAACATCACACACATCAAGGCATCTTCCTGACCTGGATTAAACAAGCCACGGTAGATCCCAGGTGGAATCGAAATTAGATCACGCTCTTTCAGCTTGGTTTGGAATTTCTCACCGTTATGCTCAATGAACAGATCAATCTCACCACGTAGCATAAAAAACACTTCTTCCACATCATGATGAATGTGCAAAGGACCTTCACACTGCGGTGGGAGCACCATGGTAGAAAACGTAAAGTTTTCAGCTGGAACAGTATTGTTATCATCGGCAACACCTGTTGCTCCTGTTCCCATATAGCGCATTTGCGCGCGACGATATTTCGGGTCATAGTCAGCTTGAAACTTCAAAGCATCAAAATCATATTTGCGTGTTTCAAAACGGGCAATTCGTGCATTTAACCAATCTTCTAAACTTGTACCGCTCGGTTGAGTCCATGTTTCAAATTGTTGAGTAGTCATTTTTAACTCCTGAATATCTTTGATTAATAACGTTTCAATAAAGGAAGCAAGAAGAATGATCCAATCACGGCAACTGCTGCCAAAAAGGTAATTCCTAAATTAAAACTATGGGTTTGCATTACAATGTAGCCAATCAAAACAGGTGCGATTGCACTGGCAAAATTACCTAGACCATTGAAAATTCCACCTGCTGTTGCGCCCACATCCGCTGTAGTCACTCGAGCGAGTAATGCAAATACTGCAGCGACACCAAAGCCCCACGCCATGGCACTTAAAGACATCGCTGCGATGACTAAAATTGGATTGGTCATAATGACCATGACATACATAAAGATTCCCGCGACCAGTAAGCCACTAAAGACTTGGATAGCACGGCGTCCTAGCTTGTCGGAAAGAAATGCACCAATCACTTCGCCCAGTAACATGGCAATAAATGGGAAGCTGGAATAAACCCCAAACTCTTTAAGATTAAAGCCCTTGTCTTGAATCAAATAAGACGGTACCCAACTGTTTAAGCCCCACAAATAAGTCATCAATGCAATATTGAAAATACACACCAACCAAAATGAACTGTTCTGCAACAACGACTTGGTGTTTTGAATATGTCCTTTAAAGTTGATACGTTTACTGGTTGACTCCAACTCAATAGTTTTCTTCAATTGTAAATTACGCAGCCCAAATACAATGGCCAGTAATGCAATTACGGTTAATCCTGCCATGACAAAGAATGTTGTATGCCAATCATGATGTGCAAGCACAGCCGCAGTAATTGGGAAACCTAAGAATGCTCCAATGGGCGTACCCAGTAAAAACATGGTCGATGCACGAGCTTGCTGATGATCTGTATAAGTTTGTTTTACGATCGTATAAGCAAGTGCAAACAATGGACCTTCTGCCAAACCCAACAAAACACGTAAAATCAACATGCCTGTATAGTTGATGGTAAAGCCCATACAGAACATCAGCAAACCCCAAGATGCAACACTCCAAAACAACATTTTCTTGGGATTAAAAATATCGCCCAAAAAACTTAAAAATACAGATGAAAATCCATAAGCCAGCAAAAAACTGGTCATGAGCCATCCCAGTTTTGCTTTATCTTCAGCAATCCCCATTGCACCTTGAAAGTGAGGGTCAGCAAATAACACCGCGATACTAATTTTGTCGAAGAATGCCAGAACGACACACACCATGAGGACAAAAGCAGGAACCCAATGCTTTAATCCATTTTTCTCTTCATTACTCATATTTCATTCCTTCGATTGAGTCATGAACCGTACTTAATGCCTATGGTTTTAATTTCATGACATTAAATTCAGGGTCTGCTAATAATTTTGGGTCTAATACAGTTCCAGATTGCATCCAGCGCTTTGCCAATTTGACCAATTTTGCATCGTTGACTGCGACCATATTCAATAAACGATGTTGTTGATCAAGATACAAATAACTGCACTGTTCAGCTGAACTCTGTCGCAATACAATATGCTGAGGGCTCTCTGGCTGATAAGTCCCTAAAACCTGAATATTGAAGTGGTACTGATCTGACCATAACCATGGGATATCGGTATATTCCGTTTCAATGCCCAACATTGATTTCGCTGCTGCAATCGCTTGATTTTGGGCATTTGCCCAAGACTGAATGCAATATCCCAAGCTTGGATGGATCGCGACATCACCCGCAGCGTAAATATCCTGATCTGAGGTTTGACCGAAACCGTTCACCACGATGCCATCTTTAACGTCCAAACCCGCACTCACACCCAGCTCTTTTGCAATCTCTGCACCAGCACCCACCACGACGCAATCAAACAGTTCACTGCCATGTGGATGATTTAGCACTTCGACTTGCTTTAGCCCTGCTTCAACCAAATGTAGATTTTGGCTGTTTAAGTGAATCTGAGTGCCTTGCTGTTCATGTAAGTTTTTTAGAAATTGTGATACTTTTGGACTCACACTACGTGCGCAAAGGCGATCACCATATTCAAAGATATGTACTTCTTTACCTTGTTGACGAGCAGTCGCTGCGATCTCTAAGCCAATCCAGCCTCCGCCAATCACGGCTAATTTTTGTGTCTGATCTAAAATGCCTGACAATCGTTCACAATCTTGGACATTGCGTAAAGTCACCACATTGGGAATAAATTGCCATGAATTGACAGGAACCCTAGCTCGACTTCCTGTAGCAATCAATAATTTGTCATAAGGTAAAATTTCACCACTATCTAAAACCACATTTTTCTGCTGGCGATCCACATGTGTCGCAAGCGCAGGTTTATGCCATTGAATATTAAAGTCCTGAACCTGTTCAGGAGAAAATAGATGCAGGCTTTCATAGCTTGCTTGTCTTGATAACACCTGTTTTGACAGGGGTGGACGTTCGTAAAATACACGGTCTTCATTTGAAACCACATGAATCTCACCTGAATATCCATTTTGACGCAGTGTACTGACAGCCCAACCTGCGGCTTGTCCTGCACCCACGATCACCACTCTTTGCATAGCTTGTGCTCTCAACTCAGACGTGTTTTAAACAGGTTTAACTTGTCTACGGGTCTGATCATCCAAACCACCTTCAATGGCCCATTCGGTGAACAGTTCTAGGCGATGCTCTTCCACGCGTGGCTGCCATTCTTCCGTCAAATAATCATCATTGGTGTAGTATTCAAATGCTCCACCCAAAGGTGAGTTGACGTACCAAAAATAAGCCGAAGAAATTGGATGACGACCTGGACCAATAAAAGTTGACCATTCAGAACGGTTCATGTTTAAGCCACCACCGATCACTTCATGAATATCACGTACGACAAATGCGACATGATTAAGCCCAGCGGGTTTATTCGGTACTGATAGCAAGAACAAATCATGGTGATAACCTTGGCTGCGACAACGTAAAAAGGCTCCACGATTGCGATAGGCATCTGATAAGAAAAAACCGATCTTTTCGATATAGAACGACTCTGTTTTTTCCAAGTCAGGGGTAAAAAACACCACATGACCAATCGCGACAGGTTGTCCTTTTTGATAAACGGGACTTGCTGCATTTACTCGATTGATACTGCCGTATTGGTTAATTCCTTCTGTTTTTAATGCCGGTAAGTCATGAGTAAAACTTTGCTGAAAGCGAATGGTCATGCCATTTGGATCAAGACATTGCAGCATATCAGCAGACTCTTGATAGCCTTCTTCATCTTTTAGACGCAGCGATAAATCAGATAAATCCTGGGGGTTCTCAACTCCCCAAGTCACTTCTCGTAAGGTTGAACCAGTTTCAATCGCCTGTGGCAAACGTAAATCATCACAGTCAAATAGATAAATCTTGCTCGCATTTTGGGTTTGATAAAGATCGGTTCCATCGATATCCGACTCGATTTTTTGGAGACCAAAGTCTGCCAAAAACTTATTCGAAGCAACTCTGTCTTCTACACCAAATTTTAAAATTTCAATCCCTGTAATCATCGGATACCTCTTCAATTAAAGACAAAGCCACCATTGACTGGAATATTTTGTCCAGTCACGAATGAGGACAAATCAGACAGTAAATATAGTGCTGTTCCATTTAAATCTTGTGGTAACTGCTGTCGTTGTATTGCTCGACCATTGACATATAAATCGTGGCGTTGTTGTGGGACATATGCTGTGGCCTCAACCAAGGTTAGACCTGGAGACAAGGTATTGACACAGATATTGAACTGCCCGAGTTCCCTTGCCATAGAACGGGTCATCGCAATTAATGCGCCTTTGCTCGCCACATAAGCCATCAAATTTGGCGCACCCCATAAAGCGGTGTCTGAAGCAACATGGATCACTTTGCCAGTGGCTGAATGTTTGAGATATGGCACACAAGCCTTAGTTACCAACCAAGTGCCTTTAACATTGATGTTCATGACTCGATCCCAAAGCTCCATGTCATAATCCATCATGTCCTTCCCACCAACATTGGTTGCAAGTGCAGCACAATTAACCAAACCATCGAGTCCAGATAATCGGGCAACAGCTTGTTCAACAGCTTGTTGAATTGAAATGTTATCTGCCAAGTCAATCGTGACAGCATCCACATCAAGCCCTTTGGCTTTTAATGCCTTCGCCTCTTCAGCAAGCAGGTCTGTCAAAATATCTGCCATAACCACTTGGGCACCTGCTTCCGCAATAGCTTGGGCAAAGTCTCGCCCCAAACCTCTGGCTGCGCCTGTGACAAGGACTTTTTTACCTTGCAGCAATGCCATGTTAACCATGCGCTTCTTCCTGCAACTCAATACGATTTGCACTTTTTAAATTGGCAATTTTCTTTAATTGCTTTTCCGCTTCTTTTTTCATTAAACGACGCAGACGAGATAGTCCAACATCATGTTGATAAAGAAATTCCTGCTGACGAGCGTGTGGTGCAAGGTTTTCTAAAATAATGCGATCTTGCTCAAGCACATCCCAATGCAATTTTTCTAAATGGTTGCGGTATAAGAAACGCCAAACATTACGCTGCCAACCACTCACTTTACGACAACGCCAAAAAAACACACGAGTGTTATTGGCATCGATTGGCGTAGCATAGCCAACAATCCAAAACTCTCCGCCGGGTCCAAAGTCTTTACGATAAGGTATCGACAAGCGCAACCAGCTTGCTCCAGTATTGGCATATTCAACCCAATCAAAGTTCACACCGACTTGACCTTCTTTTTCAAAAACAAAGCCATGTTCTGTTGAACGGTGTTTCATTTCCGCAGTGCGGTCACCTTCAGCCATTGAATGTGAAGTACAATGTAAATAACTGCCATGCATAGGGTCCATCACGTTATCGATGGCATATTGATGATTGACTTTCCAATCTGCCTGACACAGAAATGAACTCCATGCCACACTGGCCAATTGTTCTGGAAATTCAAGTGGCTTTGCTGGTTCTTTGGCATCAATACCAAACCACATAAAAATCGCACCATGCTGTTCAATCACTGGATAGCTTTTGACGCAACTGGTGCCTTTCATTGGACATTCATGCACTGCGGGTACATCTTCAACAACACCATCATGGCGGACTTCGACACCGTGATACCAACAAGCCACACGATTGCCCAAATTCCAGCCCAAAGAGAGGCGAGCGCCACGATGTGGACAGCGATCCTCTAAGGCATGTACTTGGCCCTGATCATCACGCCACACCACAATGTTTTCGCCCAAGCGTGTAATTCCAACAGGATTAGCTGCAACTTCCCAACTGGCTAAAACAGGATGCCATTGATCACGTAGACCTAAATCTAAATACTCTTCCACACTTGGTGTTACGGATACTGCTGCATTCATCTCTTTTCTTCCTTGAATCAATAACCTAAACGTTGCATTTCGTCTGAGAATGTTTCAGACGTCCATGCTTCACCAGATTCACAGCGAAAACCTTGCTGATTTAAAGATTGAACAAGCTCATCTAGCTCAGTGATCCCTGATGAAAAAGCTTGAATTAAGTATTGAACAAAATCCTGTTCATAGACCGTGGGCGCTTTATAACGGGTTTGCCACACCAATAATTCAGGTTGCCCCGGGATTTGAATATTGTTTATTCCTGCTTCAGTTGCTGGCGTGGCATGAATCCAATTCGCGAGCTTCTCATTAAATGTATTCATGAGATTCCATCCTTCTTAATGAAACTTATAGTTGAATTTGGACATCCTGCCCTTCAATCCGCACGGGATAAGTACATAAATCACGACATCCCGGACCACTTTTTAACTCACCAGTGGGTATATCAAAAATCGCCTCATGCAATGGACATTCCACAGTCTGATCTTCAATAAAACCTTCTGTTAATAAAGCGAAGGCATGCGGACAAACATTTTCGATTGCAAAATATTGATCATCGATGAAAAACACACCAATTTTTTTACCGTCGACATCAATGGCTTTAGGCTCATCTTCGGTAATGTCATCTTGCTGACAAACTGAGATCCAACTCATTTTTGCATCCTTAATTTGTTTTATATATAAAACTTAATTTAGCATTTAAAACATAATGAATAGCATAAGCTTTGATCATTTTAATTGTCAATTTTTATATTTTGTTAATTATCAATGCATTAATAAAAAATCACATTTTTGTAAGTTTTTTAATGAAAAAAATGTTTTATATATAAACATTGAGATAAAAAATTTGCTGATTAAAATACAACAGTTCCTTTTAGAGGAATTTCATGATGAACACAGGTTAACTTAACAATGAATTCAACAACGACAGATGTTCTTTTAGAGCAAAACGCGGAATCCAATACCGATGAGCGCTATTTAGTACCCGGTTTGGTACGTGGATTAGCCATATTAAAATTATTTGATCAGCACCATCAGGAAATGACCATTTCTGAAATTGCAGAGAAATTAGATGTGAATCGTTCAAGTGCTTTTCGTTTAATTCACACGCTTGAGTTTTGTGGTTATTTAAGAAAAATGTCGCAAAAAACGTATGCCTTAAATAGCAATGTGATGGAGTTGGGTTTTAATAGCCTCTCAAAATCCTCACTCACCGATATTGCTGCACCTATTATGCGAGAGTTGCGCGATAAAATTAAAATAGCGGTACATCTATCAATTTTAGAAGGTACTGATATTGTATTTACCAGCAATGTTCAATCGATCGGTTCATTTACCAGTAATGTCCATATCGGAACTCGTTGGCATGCGCATGCCACGGTCATTGGACAATTATTACTTTCTCGTTTGCCTGAGTCTGAAGTGATCAAACGTTATGAACATTTTAACGATTGGAAAGTCTACTCTGATCGAACGCCTCAAAATTTGGCAGCACTATTAGAGCGTTTAAAATACGTTCGCAGTCAAAGCTTTATGATTAGTTGGGGGCACTTTAATACCGATATGGCCGCGAGCGCTGCACCGATTTATAATCAAGCCACACAAGAAATTGCTGCCGTGCTTTCAGTCAGTTGCCCACTCAGCACCTATTCAGAAGATGTGTTTAAAAATGAAATCTCTCAAGATGTCGTGGACTATGCAGATAAAATTTCAAAGTTCATTTATATGCAATAGCAGTTATCTTTACTCAACCACATCCATTTTATGTCGTGGTGTGTAATTCATTGTGTGGATTAAATGAGCTAAAAGTGTCAACGAACATTATTGTTAAATGCGATCTGGGCATTCTATTGGATAAGAATAGGAATGCCCTAATGGTAAAATGACAATTGTTATGCTTACTTAGAATCTTATTATTGAATGGTTTTGGCATTCAGACAGAATTCGTATGACCTATCACCAAGACAGTCACGATAATGGCGACATACCAAGCACGATTTAAATTCAATCCTTTTTACAAACATTCTTAGTTGGCTGATTGGAAAAAACTTTTTTTGCAAAACTAAAGGCATCTTCTTGAGATACAGGAATGACTGAACGATGTGTTTCTGCTGAATACTCGTGATATTCAACTGTTGCGCCACGAGAGCAAAAACTAGAAATCATCGCTTTAGTTGTCGGTGGCGTGACTGTGGTTTCATCCTGTGTGCCCTGAATAATGGTTACAGGGACTTTCATGGTCAATCGTGATGGATCTTGAGCTGTTTTCAAAAAATCAGTAACTTTGTCATAATCAGCACCCGCGTTTAAATATTGCCCAGCTTGCAACTGTTTTAATTTAAACAAAGGTGCAAGACATTGTGTCTTTGCTGCTTCAACTTGTGGTTTCATGGGAGCTTTCAGCAACTTATCCAAATCTATACTTGGATCTACAATATTTGCACCAAGCACTGTGACTGATAAAAATGGTTGGGCATGAACTACGCCACCATTCACAGCATTGTCCATGAATTTTAGAATCCCTGGTCCTACAGGTGCAATTGCGATCGCACCTTTCAAGGGATATTTCCCACCCGCTTGTTGAGTGAGCCCAGCAACCCACAAAGCCGCACCACCGCCTTCACTGTGTCCTACGACAATCCATTCATTGCTGAGTTGATTAGAATACCGATGTGCAGCGGTCACTATATCCGTCAAAGCAGCAGCATTACTTTTTCCATCCAATAATGGACGATGCCCTACAGAACCACCCCAACCTTCATAATCTGTTTGCAAGACGACATAACCACGTTTTAACCATTCATTGAGATATGCATCACGTGTTGCATTTACGGCTTGAGAAGGCATACATTGCGCAGCAAATCCGGTTGTGCCACTGCCCCAACTCACCACAGGATAGCCCCCTTGAGGAACAGGTGTTTTCGGCAATGTCATGAGACCATTCACTGTTGTCGCTTTGCCATTAAATGAGCTTGTTGTATATGAAATCTGCACACGTTTTGCGGCGTCTGGTAATGTAGAAATATCTATATCTTGCTGAACAGATATTAATTTTCCTGTAGTCGCATTTTGACTGCTGTCCGTATTCATACAAGCACCGAGTAACAATGATGATGTCAATAGACCTCCGATCACCATCATCTTGCTTTTCAATGTTTGATAATTCAGAAAAATCATTATTTTCTCTACACGTTTATATTTCCTTTTCATCTCATATTTCCCTAGTATGCTGGCTGAGGTTTATCGTGCTTTATCTAAAATTAGTTTTGTATGTAAAACTAATTTTTATATACAAACAATTCAATTTATATCAGTCTAAAGCAATACATTCAAACCGTTTTATTCAGACATCATTTGAGATAATTTTTTATTTATGTGATTTTTACTAAGATTGATCGATTGCTATATCTTCAAATCAACTGCCCACACCTGCATCAAAAATGTCAAAAACCTCTAAATTTATCGTTTAAATAAGACTGAATAAAATCCTGATCTGGTTTCAAATTTTGATGAAAATGAAAAAAATAGCTTGAGATTGCTTAAAAAGATAAAGTGAGACTTATAGCGATAGATCACCTGCTACCACATTTAAATTGAGTCATGTGTATTTCATTATACTTTTCGAGCATTTTAGCATCATATTGTAAACTCAATTTTTCAGACTTATTTGTCTGTTTCATCATGTCAATGAGCTGTCATAAAGATGACACTCAGTTGTCACAAGCGCTGTTTATGGTGTGGGCATCTTTAATTATGGATGAACCAGATGTTAAAAAACTCAAAGCAATGGCGCGCATATTTTTATATTTTTCCCATTCTACTGCTGCTTACTGCTTGTAACGATTCCAATGATGATCACTCTACGGCTCAACCTGATGGTTCCAAAAAACCAGTTATGCGTTGTGCACCATAAGTCATAAATACAAAAATTGAATTAGGAGAAATATTGTGATTGATCGTCGTCAGTTTTTAGCAAACACCCTTAAAACAGGTTTTGGGGCAGCAACTTTATCAGCCTTTCCAGCCAGTATTCAAAAAGCACTCGCTATTCCCGCCAACAATAAAACCGGAACTATTCAAGACGTTGAACATGTCGTCATCCTGATGCAGGAAAACCGTTCATTTGACCATTATTTTGGGACACTTAAAGGCGTTCGGGGCTTTGCAGATCGTATCACTATACCTGTACAAAATGGGCGTAGCGTTTGGCAGCAACAACGAAGTAATGGTGCACTACTTACCCCGTTCCACTTGGATGGTTCAAGTAATAATGCTCAACGTGCACCGGGAACAAACCACACTTGGGTGGATAGTCAAAAGGCATGGGACAATGGGCGTATGTCCAACTGGCCAACCTACAAAACTGATTATGCGATGGGTTATTTCAAAGAACAAGAAATTCCATATCAGTTTGCCTTGGCAAATGCCTTTACCATTTGCGATGCTTATCATTGCTCCATGCATACGGGTACAGATGCCAATCGCTCATTTCATTTAACTGGAACCAACGGCGCAGTACCGACCAGCACTGCCTTCGTAAATAACGAATGGGATTGGATTGATGGTGATCCGAAAAATGTGGATATTGGTTATACATGGAAAACGTATGCTGAACGCTTAGAAGAGGCTGGGGTCAATTGGATTTGTTATCAAAACATGCCAGATGAATGGGGAGATAATATGTTAGGTGCATTCCGTACCTTTAAAAAAGCCAATATTGATTCTGGTTATCCTGTTTCAAGTGGTGGTGCACCCAATAGCCCATACAATGCCGCAGCACAGAAACTACCATATAAAGCCTATGATGCCAGTACAGATAATGCGAAAAACCCACTGTATAAAGGGATCGCCAATACCCTACCTGGCAATAAACCTGAAGAGTTTTTAGATGCATTTAAAAATGACATTAAAACAGGAAAATTACCCCAAGTTTCATGGATCAATGCACCATCCATATATTGTGAACACCCTGGACCATCAAGCCCGGTACAAGGCTCATGGTTTATTCAAGAAATTTTAGATGCGTTAACAGCTGTTCCTGAGGTTTGGAGTAAGACCGTCTTTCTGATTAATTTTGATGAAAATGATGGTTATTTTGACCATGTACCATCGCCATCTGCACCAGCATTACTTGCAGATAATACCTATGCAGGTAAATCTACACTTAGCCAAACCGATATGCAGTATGAATATTATGTCCATGATGCACCTCTCGGTAGTAGCGGTCAGCCTAAAAAAGACAATGGCGTTTATGGACCTGGACCTCGAGTACCTTTGTTTGTGATTTCTCCGTGGAGCCGTGGCGGCATTGTTAACTCACAAGTCTTCGACCATACTTCGGTATTGATGTTTTTAGAAAAACGTTTTGGGGTCAAAGAAACCAATATTAGCCCATACCGTCGTGCGATCTGTGGGGATTTGACCACAGCATTTAACTTTAAAACACCCAATGAAGATGTATTGCCCGAATTAAATGGTAAACAAACTCGTGAACAAGCAGATCAATTACGATCAGCACAACAAAAATTACCCAATGTGCCAATCCCCACCAATTTACAACTTCCAATTCAAGCCAGTGGTATTCGTCGTTCAAAAGCTTTGCCTTATGAATTACATACCAGTGCACGTTGTCAAAGTGATGGAACAGTAAAACTTTTGTTTGCTAACACAGGAACTCAAGGTGCAGTTTTTCATGTGTATGACAAATTAAATCTAAGCCGTATTCCACGTCGCTATATCATCGAAGCAGGTAAAACTTTGGATGATGTCTGGAATGTTAAAAAGGACAATCAAGGTCTCTATGATCTTTGGGTCATGGGACCAAATGGTTTTCACCGTCATTTCAAAGGTGATTTGAATCGAAACCAAGATTTGCAGATCAATCCTGAAATCCGTGTTTGTTATGATATTGCTAATGGCAATATTTATGTCGACCTAAACAATACGGGTGCTAAAGATACGGAGTTTGTGATTACCCCAGTGGTTTATCGAACTGATTCGCCATTAAAAATCACGGTAAAAGCAGGTCAAACTTCAACTCAACACTGGGAATTAAAAGATGCTTGGCAATGGTATGATTTTGCTGTGACCTGTAGTCAAGATGCCAAGTTTTATCGCCGTTTTGCAGGGCGAGTGGAAACTGGTGAAGATTCTGTGAGTGATCCTGCAATGGTCTAAATACTCAGAGCTGATCCCCCATTTGATTCATCAAAAAGCCGTTTAATTTTAATCAACTAAACGGCTTTTTATTATTAAATAAGTTATTTGCTCTTGGCTCAAGTTTTTCATATCGCTTGATTATTTTTTGAGTCAAGATATTCTCTGTCTATTCAGACCATATTCCAATTCAACGCTTGGATAAATCAACGACAAGTTTGTCATTTGATTTAGCCCTCAAGTCACGATAATGTATTGATTATTCATTTATAGCTAAACCATTCTTATCTTATTTTTAACCAATCTTGTTGATCAATTAAAAACAATCATTAAGAAAGTATTAACAAGCGAATTTATTTGTAGAATGCAGCCATCTACCGAGGAAATCTCATGTTTGTCGTATTAGTTGAAGATGATCCCTACATTGCTCAAAGCATATTGGCTGCACTAGATTATTTAAACATTTCAGTTGAACATGCACGAACAGCTCGTGAAGCTGATTATTTTATCCGTCAAAGTTCAGTAGACCTGTGTTTATTGGATTTGGGGCTTCCAGACCAAGATGGCTTGGAATTACTTGCATCATGGCGAAAAGATCAAATTCATATCCCTGTTCTAGTCTTAACCGCACGCAATCGAACTCAACAATGCATTGAGACATTAAATGCTGGTGCCGATGATTACCTCACCAAACCCTTTGATTTGAATGAGCTTATTGCGCGAATATTGGCATTGTCACGCCGCTATGCTGGCTATTCTTCCAATATATTACAGATGGGTGAGCTCAAAATTAACTGTGAGACACAAGAAGTTTTTTATCAAAATCAATTATTAAGCTTGTCTCGACGTGAATACAGTTTGCTTGAAATCTTTATGCTCTATCCAAATCAAATTTTAAAAAATGAACAACTGATTGATAAAATTTACGGCTTTCAAGACTCTATAGAAAGTAACGCAATCTCAGTTCATATCCATCATCTAAGACAGAAAATTCATAGCAATATTATTCAAACCGTTCGAGGGGTCGGCTATATCTTAAAAAATCCGGAGCAAAGCAAGTGAAAGGATACAGTCTCAAATGGAGGCTCGTGGTCAGTATTACTGTTATCTTTGTATTACTGTGGTCATTTGTTTTCTGTTGGCTTTATTTTGATTTAGCCAAACGCTTACAAGACACCTTAGATGAACGTTTATCAGCCTCAGCACATATGGTGATCCGTTTAGTCCAACAGCTCCCTCTACAAGACATTCATTCAGCACTCCAACATGAGACTCAGGATATTAATCATCCAAATCTGATTGCCTGTGAGGTCTCAGTTTTTAGCTCAAATATTGCCGTTGAACAAAAAATCGTGGCTCGAACTCGTGGTGCGCCAGAAAATCTACAGACACAAAAAACTGGTTTTAGTACATGGCGTTATCAGAATACAGAATGGCGCAGTTATGTCATTCAAAAAGGCAATATTCAGGTGGTAACTGCTGAAAAACTGCAACTACGCCACTCATTGCTCAAACAAATTTTACAATCCGTTTTGATCCCACTGATCGCTACACTCTTTTTATGTATTCTGTTGATTTTATGGATTATGCGAGTGGAATTTCGTCCGCTACAAAATATTTCCAATACCTTGATTAAGAAAAAACAGAATTTATCGGAATCCGCCCTCTATTTGATTGAATTGAAGTCACAAAATACTCCCAAAGAAATCCAGCCATTTGTGGACAATTTATTTGATTTAATTCAACAACTTCATAAAAGTCTTGAAAATGAAAAGAGTTTTACCGCATTCGCTGCACATGAGTTGCGTAGTCCATTGACCGCAATCAAAACACACGTTCAACTGAGTAAACTCATGTTAGCTCAGTCTCAAATGACAGATCATGCGGCATTTAAAAACCTTGAACAAGCAGAACATAGTATTAATCGCTATGAACAACTATTAAAACAACTGTTATTGCTCAGTCAGATGGAGGCTATGACTTTACAAGCATTTCAGCCTGTCTCTACAGATATTGGTCAAAGTTTAAAGCAAGTTATGCTTGAACTTGAGTCGAACTACCCTGAAATCAGAAACAATTTAAACCTGACTATAGCGGTTGAGCAAACTATTCAAATTCCTGAAACTGAGTTGAATATCATCTTAAAAAATTTGATTGAAAATGCATATATTCATTCAAATTCTCAGCAAACAATTGAAATTCAATTAATAAAAGGTAAATTGATGATCATTGATCATGGTATCGGACTCGCTGACAATGAACTAACTTTATTAACACAAAGATTTTGGCGTAAATCGTCGCAAAATAATGGGCATGGATTGGGCTTATCTTTGGTTAAATTGATCCTTGAACGCTACGGTTACACCATTCAATTTAGTCACAACCAACCACAAGGTTTAAAAGTCACCATCTATCTTGATAAAAGGCTCTAAAATACATTCTTGGCATTTTAAAAGCGTCATTTAATTCGATACATTAAAATCCGTGAAGATGTTTTCATTTGCGGAATAATTGACATTAAAGTAGTTAAAATAATGCCCATTCGACGCCAACCTTTAAACTGATTAAATAAATAAGTCTGCCCATATTTGAGTTTAGGATGCCAAGCTTCAATCGCTTTGTCGTCATCTAGACCAAACTTAAAAGTTGCCTTGGTTTTACTCACAGTGTCATGTAATGATGATTTGGTGCTCATCCATTGATTCAGCATATCAAAATGTACTTCTGCCCCTGAAAAACGCTCTGCCAAACCGATAAGAACTTGTTTATTTTGTGCTTCATTAAAATACATTAACACCCCTTCTATGACGAACATAAAGTCCCCTTGAGGGTGATCTTGTTTCAATTGATCCATCCATGTTGTTGTGAGCATGGAACTGGCAATTAAATGTTCATTTTCTTGTGGTGATAACAGTTTCTTTCGTTGTTCTATTACTTCATCGAGATCGAGTTGATAAAATTGTGCTTGCTGAGCACTTTCACCAATACGTTGAAGACGCGTGTCTAATCCGCACCCAACAAAAACAACTATTGGGTTTTGATGACATTGAATAAATTGCTTCACTTTCTGATCAAAATGATTAGAGCGAATTGCAACCCCAACTGAACTTGCGGTTTTATTTTTGTATTTTGAAAAGTCATAATCAATTTTTTCGACCAATTCACAAGCCGTTTGATCGTTGATCAGAGGATCTTGTTTTCGTGTTTCTACGGATTTTGCATACAATGTAATCAATAAAGTATCAGCAATTTCATCTTGTAAATTCAAGGCAATCTTATTCATTGTACTTTCCTTTTAAAAATAAATATCTTTTTTGAACTGATTGATGCTCACGTTCAAAAGGGAAAATTTCATAAAAACCAGTCTTATCCCCGACACACTGTTTCAGTTCATTGATCAACATCATGAAAAGCTAGACATCATGCTAAGCCTAATACAACATAAATGCAAATAAATATCATTATCATTTAATCATATTTTTTGAATGAGGAATCTACACATTTTCTTGACGTATTTCTTTTATTAACTGATGTTACGCAGTAACTCTAAAATTAAATTTTGGAGCTAGATGAATATGGATACGCGAAAACGTCATCCGCAATTGCTTGAGGCAGGACTCCTTCTAATAAGTAAAGTTTCTGCGAAACTTTGAATATTTTGACGATAGTGAACGAGTTCTGCGGTGAGTAGCGATACGGCTGCGCAAGATGATTGCCCTTGCGGAGCTTTGCTCCTCATGCCAAAACAAAAGTACCTCGAGCCGAAGGCTATTCCATAAATTTAAACTTTGGATGTAAGTCTCCGTCGTGTAAATTTAGCTTTTTCTTTTTCACCTACTTAATTTCAATCAAGTGCGTAACATCAGTTATTAAATTTAGAAAAATTAATGGGCTTATTCATTTAAAGGAAGAAAAAATGCTGATCTTTTCATGGCAAAAATTGAATATGGATAATAATTTTATCCATATTCAATCAATGATAGTTTTTGATTGTTACGAAGCCTAATAAAAAATATTGAGTTTTCCATCCAATCAAAATTTGAATGTATATGTTCCTAAAATACGGTTTTCTACAAAATCTGCGCCTGGAGTATTTCCTGCTCCGTATTTAATATCAGCACGAATATGCCGCCACTCAGCACCTAGACCTTTAAATTTTCCTTGTGGAACGATGTAACTAACAATCAGATTTTTTTCAGTTTCTTTATTGTCCTTTAATCCTGCTCGATAAATACCACTTCCATTTAAATAACGTAATGTCAGTTTCAAACCTGGAATTCCGTTGTCTTTAAAATCATAACTATATAAAGCATGCCAAGTGAATTCTTTGGCTTTATAGAAAGCAACCGATGACCACGTTTGTAAATAGCCTTGTGGAACAAAGCCATTTAACAAAGGAATATTATCTTCTCCTGAATTTTTCTGTATGCCTAAAGACAATGTATTTGCACCATTTTGCATGGTACTTTGCAAACTCGTGGATTGAGTATCAATCTTTCCAAAATAAGCATCACCATCCTCTTTGTAATTGAAATAGCGAGTTTCTACTTTAAATTTTGTTGCGCCTATTTGATTTGAATATGCTGCACTGACATAGTGTTGTTGATAAATATCTTCAAGTTGTCCAAACCAATAAGCACCATTCCAATGCGGTGTCAGCTTATAGTCCAAACCAATGAAATTTAATCCATCACTGCGTTTACGAGGATCTGTCGATGCACCTAAAGTAAATTTCCTAAACTCATCATCATCACGTGCATTGACATGTGTAAATCTACCAGCAGATAACTTTAAATTTTCAATGTCTTTACTTTCCAACATTACACCGGCAAAAGTTGTGATCAGTTGGCGAGAGTCATCCATGAATAATACGGGCGTTTTTGGAAAAAGTTCACCAATTTTGAGTTCGGTATCCTGATATTTTAATTTTAAAGTCGCACCCAGTTTTAAATAATCTCGTGCCTGACGCCCTTCAGATTGATCATATTTAAAAATGGTATCTGATCGTTCGTCATAACGATCACTCAGACGCAATGCATACTGCACACCTAAATCTAATCCAAACTGTACGGGTGTATTTGTATAGCCAGACTCAAAACGTCCCATCACAGCTTGTGACCAACTCCCAATATCTTTATTTGTACCTTCAATGTCCCGTTCCATATAGAAATTACGTAAATAAATACTTTTTTCACTATTTTCTAAAAAGTCTGCATGAGCAGCATGAACATTTAAGTAAGCTAAAGCGGTATAAAGTGCGATTTTTTGCACTTTATAAAATACATTTAATCTCAACATAGGAAATCCTTTCCTGAAAGCTTAAGTTTTTGTTTATTGCAACGATGGGACCCTTACCCCGTTGTTATCTCAATCCAGTTCACTTTAAGAAATTAAATAAAAATCAGTGCTATATAATCTTTAAGTGTTTTGGCTTAAGCTCAAGTATTGGAATTATTAATGTAATTTTCCATATCATTAAAAGTATATTGTCATACCTTTTGCTAAATCCCCGTCTCATCATCCATTGTGACAGGCACAACATACATAACCCAGCGATTAAAGCTAAAATACAACAAAGCTCCAATACACTGTATTTGACCTAGTATCCTTCGAATTGCAATGGAATTCCTTCTTCTTCAAATACCTGTTTAACGCACTCTAACACTTTGGATAAATAAGGACTTTGATCCATATTTCTTACCGCTAAAGAAATCGGACTATATGCTTCCATATCTAATATAGGGATATAAACTAGATTTTTCATTCCAATATCACTGGCACTTTCAGGAATAATACATACCCCTTCACCCGATGAAACCAAACCTAAAGCCATATGGATTTCACGAACTTCTATCATATTTTTTGGCACCAAACCTAATTCAGTAAAAATAGATTGAATCAACGTAGAAAAATTAGGTTTTTGTGTTGCCGGGTAAGAAAATATCGATTCATCAATAATTTGAGATAAATAAATCCCTTTATGAACATATTCAGTCAAATAATGATTTTTATGAATTGCTAATTTTAATTTTTCTTTGCGCAGTAAAATTCGTTTGATTGCAGGATCACTGATTCTCAAACGCCCAAAACCCAAATCAATTTTTCCAAGCTTTAAAGCTTCAATTTGATCTTTGGTTCCGTATTCGAGCAACTCAACCTGAATATCAGGATTATTTTGACGAAATAAGTAAATAATTTGTGGCAACAAAGCATACAGTAAAGAACTGACATAGCCGATCCGTATAATCATATTGATTGAACTGATACGCTTTGCCATAGATGTTGCTTGTGCAGTATGTGTAAGAATTTGCACAGCATGTTGATAAAAAAATTGACCTGCATCTGTTGTTCTTACAGGTCGAGAACCCCGTTCAAATAACAAAATACCCAGTTCTTCTTCTAACTTCTGAATTTGTCTACTTAAAGGTGGCTGAGCTATACATAACTTTTCCGCAGCTTTGGTAATGCTCTGCTCTTCAACGACCGTGACAAAATAACGAAGATGTCTTAATTCCATTTAATTGCCCTGCTTTGTTGAATTTCCATAAGATACAAACCCAACAGTCACAAATATAAAATATATTGAGTAATCAGCTTGGTGTTTAAGCATGATCCAATCATCCTTCATGGAACATTAATAAAGTCAGAACATCTCAACTTTAATCACACCAAAACTGAACAATCCCACTCAAAACTCGCTTAACTTATAGAACTCTCCATCTTTAATATTTAAAAACAACTGCTTTAAAATACAGATCTATAAATTTGATCTTTTTCTAGTCTCCAATGAATAAAAAATATTTGAGAGTCTGATTTATAAACATTTGATTAAAGTAAAAGAACCAATTCAAGATCATACAAAATAAATATATAAATCATATTCTTAATAAATATTCATCATTTTAAAATAGACTTTTAACAATGCATTTTGGAAAAAGTATAAAGATATACCTTACAAATACTAGAAAATTACATATAAAAATAACAATAATTTTACTAACAATGCAAGCCCGTACGTCTTTAAGCTCACTATTTTTAGACCGATGCCACTGAAAGTATTGTTTTCTCATAATAATGAAAAGGATATTTCAATTGAAACTAAGCATATATAACCCTCAGCCACTCCGTTTAGTCCATTTGCTCAAAGCAAGTGCTTTAAGTTGTTTCTTTCTAGCAGGCTGTAGTTCCTCTTCACATCTAGAGTCAAATCAACCACAAAAGCAAGTCAGCATTAAACGAGATAATTATGGGACACCTCATATCTATGCTGATGATACATATGGGCTTTTTTATGGTTATGGTTATGCGGTAGCAACAGATCGTTTATTTCAGATGGAAATGTCTAAACGCACGGGCTTAGGCACTGTTGCGGAAGTACTTGGGTCAGAATACCTTCAATATGATATCGCAACACATAGCCGCTTTAACCCAGATGAAATTAAACGGCAAATTGCGCAACTTTCCCCTGAAGATCGTGCCATTTTTGATGGCTATGCCGCGGGTTTCAATAAACGCATCAAAGAAGTATTGGCAAATCCTGAACTGATGCCAAAAGAGTTTATTGATTATGATTTTCAACCATCGCTATGGGCATCAGAAGATATTGCAATGGTTTGGGTCGGTTTAATTCTGAATCGATTCTTTTCTGCCAGTTCAGAGGTCTCAAATTTAGATTTACTGACACAACTTCAGAAAGAAAAAGGTCAAGCTACAGGTTTAAAACTCTATCAACAATTGCGTTGGCTAGATGACCCAAGCGCCCCAACGATCATTGAAAGTGATCAGAAAGCACAAATCTCAGTGCATCAAAAATCGCAAGTAAAAAATATTTCACCGATCTCAGATCAAGCCGCTAAGCAATATCTCGCTCAAGCCCGAGTCGCCATGGGTAAGAGTGTGGTCGATGGTGTTCCTACTGCAAGTAATGCATGGGTTGTCAAAGCAGATAAAACGGTTGAAGGTCAAACGGTTTTATATAATGGTCCACAGCAAGGCTGGTACACTCCTGCAATTACTTACTCCATCGGATTACATGGTGCTGGTTATAATCTGACAGGGATTACACCAGTTGGATTACCTGCAATTTTATTTGGTACCAATGGTAAAATTGCTTGGGGTTCGACAGTCGGCTCTCTTGATACTAACGATATTTATCAACTCAAATTAAATCCGAATAATTCAAAGCAATATCTCTATCAAGGACAATATATTCCTTTAGAACATCGTCAAATGAGTATTAAAGTACGTAATCAAGCAGACCATGTTTTAGATGTTTATAAAAGCAAACAGGGCTTTGTCAGTACATGGGATGAAAAAAACCATACCGCATATGCTCAAAAACGGAGTTGGGAAGGTCTAGAAATTGAAACCTTATTAGGTTGGGCAAATGCAGCTAAGGCAAATAACTGGAATGAGTTTCTTGATCAAGCCAAGCGTGTTGCAGCATCTATTACTTGGTTTTATGCCGATACACAAAATAATATCGGTGTTGCTGCATTGGGGCGTTTACCGATCCGCCCTGAAAATCAACATATTCAGTTGCCAGCTCAGGGTGATGGCTCAATGGAATGGCAAGGTTTTTATGATTTTTCGCATAATCCCAAAGCTTATAACCCAGAAAAAGGCTATATCAGTAGTTGGAACAATAAGGCTTATGCTGGCTTACGTTCAGACTCATCCAACTTTTCCTATGTCGATCGAGTCAATGAACTAATAGAACCTTTGACGAGCAAACAAAAATTAAGCCAGCAGGATATTTGGGACATCAATAAACTGGGGGCTTGGTCAGACCTGAATGCACGCTATTTTATTCCTGATATGGTCAAAGCGGCTCAAAGTCGTAAATCTTCGTCTTTAGCCAAAAAAGTCGCACCATTATTAGCAAGTTGGGATTTTAAATTACGCCCTGACAGTGAAGGAAAATTTTATCAGGGTGCAGCTCCAGCGATTATGCGAACATGGCTCAATCACATGATAGAACTTGTGCTTAAACCTCATTTATCTGAAAATATTTATACACGTTACACAGATACACTTTATCCAGTCAACAATGATCCGAGAAGTACCCAGCCAGCCAGCGCATCGAAACTCATCTGGAATGCTTTACAAGCTAAACAAGCCACGGTTCCTCAAACCGTTGATTTCTTGAATGGTCAATTGCCTGAAGATGTGGTTTTGATCGCACTTGAAAAAACATTGCTCGAATTAACTAGCCAATATAACTCGAAAGAACCGAGTGACTGGAAAATACCTGTCGCGACTATGGGTTTTTCAAACAAAAATTCTGTCGGTATTCCTTGGGCTGATCAGGCAAATCAACAACAACTCAACACTTATGGCAATACTGGAAGTGCGACTTTCCGTGTGGTATTAGATCCTAGCCAAGTGACAATGTGTTCTATTCTTGCCCCAGGTCAAAGTGGCTTTATTCATCGAAATGGTCAACTTGATCCACACTTTGCCGATCAGCTTTCATTGTTTGAAAATTACACTTGTAAAAATGATGCGGTCAGTCAAAAGCAAATTGATCAAAATACCCAACAAAGTATCACGTTAAATTATTAATTTTGCAAAAATAATATGCGTTATAATTGATTTGAAAGGTTCCTTCTCCTATTCACTTAGGGTGAAGGTTCTCTGTATAAAAGAATTGTTCAAACAAATCTTCGTTGAAGAAGCCTATTGAACTCAATAACTTTATTATTTGTTATACAACTTCTTAGAATAATTTTATAATATTGATATCTTCGCGATTTTTTCACTTCTGTTAGGGACAGGACCTGAGTAATAATTTTCTTTATTTTGAAAATAAATATCAAAACTTTCACTCATAAAAGCATCATGTTTACTTTGCTTTTTATAGATTCTAGCGATTTGGGGAATATAATATTCAAACCAGTCATTTAAACTTTTAAAAGATGAATAGTTTCTTAAATGATCGAATAAATACTGTAAGTCTGTAATTACAGCCGATACATCTGGATTAAACATCCAAAGTGATATTTTCATTGGTTCTATTGCTGTCATCGTATAATTATCTCGATGATCCAAACGAGCTACTGTATACAGCTGTGCACCTTGTTCTGTAAAACGAGAACATAGCAGTTTTGTCCTTTGTATCTGAGAATAATCTGTACCCACTTCTAACTCTCTAGCTCTTCTTGAAATCTCAAGACATTCAGGTAGCTTTTGTATGTTTGAGCACGCAATTAAACTAAAAATTTCAAAAGCTCTTTGCACCACATGATACTCGCCACTCCCCGTAATCATGCCCTCTTCCCAATAGTGCATTTTTCTAATTTTTTCTTCTGAGAAATCTAAAAAACCATCCTCATGTAAAATGGCAGATTGATGATCAGAAGCCACGATGGCACTGTCTTTAAGTTGAATCGCAAGGATAAATGTCATTTTTGTAATTAACTTTGTAGTTTACTTAATAGGTATATTAATATAAATTAAATACAAATTTAACAACATCTATTATAAAAAGAGGAGTATATGGCAGCAGACTCTCAGTTAATCATTGGTAAAGATGGAATAACCTTTATTACACCACGAGAATTCAAAGTTCATGCAGGTCAACACCAATTTAAAACTGGTGAAAGAATATCTATGCCAATTTTCCCTTTACAACAACCCATCTGTGTAGAATGTTTAATGGATGCGGCTAACCGAGGTTTGGGAATTATCAGGCGATGATTATAACAATAAAAGATTTTGATCAATTTATTGAGAATAACCAAAAAAATCTAGGATTCTATTGTCTAATCGATGGTGCTCAGATCGACCATAAACAAATTACGCATATTGAACATACCTTTGGCTCATGTGATTATCTATTTAAGGATACCTTTGAAGAACAAGCTTATTTATTTGGCGGAATTTTAATTCATTTACCGTTTATTCAATCTTTACAATTCGAGAATATTATCAAGTTGATGAATCAACATAATGCGATGATTTTTTTCAAAAGCGCACTCAGCATAAAACAATTGAAAAATATATTACGTGAAAAACTTTATCTTGAATTAGAAGATGGAGGAATCGGTATTTTGAGATTCTATGACCCACGAATTTTAAATAGACTTCACCAAATTTTAACGCCAGAACAAAAAAAAGAGTTTATGAACGGAATTGATGCATATTATTTTAAACTCAATGACTTGGGGTATGAGATCAACAACAATGAAACTTAATCAAAATCAGATACTCAGCCTAGAATCATTAAAAGATAGAGATGAAATATGTGAAAGTATTTACAACGAAATTTTAGAAAACTCGTTATTACTTTCGATTTATGATCATGAAATACAACATCTTAAAACAGAAATTTATAACAGTTTTGATTTACTCGTCACTCAATTAATTACAGATAACGGTGTCATGATTGAGCTCATCATTTGGAATGTAATACTTAGAAAAAACTTTTTATTTGATGAAAATATTCAAAAATTTATCTTTGCATCGAATGTTAAAGCCAAAGATTTATTATCAGTCTTAGAGTACGAAATGAATTAAGGACATAAAATGGATAACCTCTCTACTTTGGTACTCGGTTGGGCTGGTGTTGGTGATCAACCGAATCCTACAAAAACAACACCAAAGCCTCAAATTGGACAACCTACTCCTACGTCACCTAGCATAGGTGGTAAGCCCATAGGTGTGGGAACAGGAGCTGTCATTTTCGCTGGAATTCCAAATACTAGAGAAATTCCGTTATCTCCTGAAGCTTTAGAAGATTTAAAGAAAACTGCCAAAGAAACACAAGAAAAAATCAAAAATAAAGAAATCGAAAAGGAAAAACAAACCAAATGTAAAAAATGTGAAGCCTTTACGTTTGGCAAAAAACATCGCAAGAAAATTTCATTTGGTGATCCCGATAATACCAAATATCAATTTAAAATATCCAATATGTTAAGTGATCCATTAAAGTTTAGAGCAGGCACGCCTTCAGTTTCAGAGGGAAAAACAAAACCTTCGACCCCGATTGAAGAATGGCTTTTAAATGATGTCTCTTTTGATGGCTTATGGCCAATACCATGTACACTGGTTGAGGCTAAAGGAAATTATGCGCAGTTTTTAACAGAATCAAAAAAAGGAATACGTAAATTTATTTTTGAAGGACTCACTAAAGAAGCAATAGGTCAAAGAAGTGTAAATATAAAATATAAAACTAATAAACTGGTATGGTATTTTCTTGAACAAGAAGCAAAGCAACATTTTGATATAGAAAGTGGTGAAATTGTTAAAACTATTTTTATGCCACTTTAAATTGAGGTAATTTGCATGGAATTTATTATTCATTCATTATTCTATAAAGCTTTATCAAACAAAGATAATGAAATTAAAAAACAACTTGAAGCTTTCAAAAAAATAATAAATGAAGCTCATCAGCTACATCCAATATTTTCAAATTTACATATTAATAATGCCATCAACCCATCTAAACCACTAGGCTATCCATTTCCTAGCGATGAGGCATTAAGATACTTTTATAAGTCACGAAAAAAAGACCCTTTTGATTCAGCACTTTTATGGAATGGAAAAAATGACAGCGCTGAATATATAAGTGTAACTCTCAATAGTATTAGTTTAAAGTTTGGTCTTGAAAATCAATTAGATATAGAAATATTAGAAAACTTATTAAAAATACTTCTTAAATATCTAAAATTTAAATACATTTTTATTTCCAATCATTTTTTTAGAGATACTATTATTTTCGAACACAGACATCCTGTTTCAGCAATATGCTTTGTTCCACAAATCATAAGTGAAAATTCCATTCCCCACTTATATAAAAAAATAGATGTTTTAAATGATCTCAATCATGGAAGTATCTTAATTTTTGACGAAAATATTTTTGAAGAATCTGATCGTATGAAAAAAATTATAGAAGAAAATGCTATTGCTTTAGTTGCCTTAAATGCAATTCCTGAAACTGAGCTGGATTCAGATTTTTTTAGTGAAGTTGATTTGTGATTTTGACTATTGATGATAAGGCTTTTTGATATGGAATATAATTTACACGCTTTATTTTACAAAGCCTTATCGAACTCTGATCAAGAGATTCAACAACAATTAAAAGCTTTAGAGAGTATCGTTCTTGAAGCTCAGAAATTACATCCAATATTTTCAAATCTTTATATTAATAATGCAATTAATCCTTCTAAACCTTTGGGTTATTCATTTCCAAGTCAAGAAGCTTTTAAATATTTATATAATGCTAGAAAAAAAGACCCTTTTGAATCAGTGCTTTTATGTAATGGAGATGATAAAACCACTGAATATATCAGTGTTGCGTTAAGTAACATCGGATTGAGATTTGGACTTGAAAATCAATTAAATACGGAAATTTTAAAAAAGCTATTCCAAATAATGCTTACTCATTTAAATTTTAAATATATTTTTATTTATGATGACTTTTTTAGAGATATTGTTGTTTTCGAACACAGACATCCTGTTTCAGCAATATGCTATGTTCCACAAATCATAAGTGAAAATTCCATTCCCCACTTATATAAAAAAATAGATGTTTTAAATGATCTCAATCAAGGAAGTATCTTGATTTTTGATGAAAATATTTTTGAAGAATCTGGTCGTATGAAAAAAATTATTGAAGAAAATGCGATTGCTTTAGTTGCCTTAAATGCAATTCCTGAAACTGAGCTGGATTCAGATTTTTTTAGTGAAGTTGATTTGTGATGACAATGATTTTGTCTTCTCTCATCCTATACGACAAAAAGCCAATAACTGAACTTAATCAGTTACTGGCTTTTATAATCTTATGCAATTCCTGCAATATCCTTTAAGATTTTTATAAATACTTCCTTTTCTTGTTCAGGGTATTTTTCAAAAACTTCATTTTGATGACTGTCTGCAATATCAAATAAATAATGTGCTGTTTTCTTACCCTTTTCGGTCAATTTGAAAAAACCATCACTTTCAACCATTAAGCCATCTTTTTTAAGAATTGTTGCAGCCTGTTCAACCTCGCGCATCGGCATGGCAATATCTCGAGGTAAATCCGCTTTATTGGAAGCTGTTCCACTTCCCAATACCAATAATAAGCGAGCTTCACTGGTACGGAACCCTGTCACAAGCTGTTTAGGAATATAATCGGTTTGATAGAATTTAAACGCCCGACTCATCAGATAACACACATTACTGTATAAATGTCCTTGATGAAGTTGCCCTAAATCCTCTGGTTCAGCTTGAACGGTATCTTTCAACTGAAGCAAAGGGTGTGGAATTACCCCAGAATAAGCCCCTTGATGGTAAACCAAAGGACTACGCCCTTGATCATGAAACTTCACCACTTTTCCAATAATGATCCAATGATCTCCACCTTCAATAATTTCATGTCGCTCACATTCAAACACAGCCGAACAATGGTCTAAAACTGGTGCTTTGCCTGCACCAGGCTGATAGCTTGTTCCGTCATATTTGTCGATATTACGGCGTGAAAATTTGTTGGATAACTCAATTTGAGAACCCGATAAAATATTCACAGCAAAATGAGTGGCTTGCTCAAATACAGAAAAACTAGATGAGTTCTTATCAATACTCCATAGAATCAAAGGCGGGTCCAAAGACACAGAGTTAAAGCTATTTGCAGTGACACCAACTTTTTCACCTTGATCATTTTGTGCGGTGACGATGGTGACGCCAGTTGCAAAATTTCCTAATGCACGTCTAAACTGCATCGGATCTATTGCGATTTCATCCATTGATTGTCGTGAATTCATTATTCTCTCCTGAATTTTTATCCTATTCGATGTCCTATCTTTGTCATCTCGATATCTTGGTTTAATCCAACTGATTAAATATCAAGGACCAACCGTGCTGACTTAGATCGAGAACAACACACCAATATTTGTTCATTGCTAGACTTTTCTTCATCTGTAAAGTACACATCACGATGGTCTGGTTCGCCTTCAATCACATCGCACATACAGGTACCACACACCCCTTGTTCGCATGACATCTCGATGTCTATGCCTTCACGTGCCAAAGCTTGCAAAATGGTTTCTTCAGCATTGACCATAATAATCTTGCCACTACGTTCAGCCACGACTTCAAAAGCATCTCCGCCAGTTTCTACCTCAACCTGAAAATACTCTTTATGAATTTGCTGTTCGGGGAAATTTTGACTAAGGGCTAAGTTAATTACCCAATCCATAAAGCCATTCGGACCACACGTATAAATATGGCTATCTTTTTCGATGTCTTGAATGGCGGATTGGAAAAACTCACGATGGTTGGCACCTTCCGATTTAAAATGAAAGGTGCTAAACGGTGCCAGCACACCATTTTTAATTTCATCGACAAAAGCACACTGCTCTGGGCTTGCTCCACAATAATGCAGCTCAAAGGAAGCGCCTTCTTGTGCGAGTTGATAAGCCATCGTAATCAAGGGCGTGATTCCAATACCCCCTCCTACTAATACCGCATGTTTGGCTTTAACCAATGGAAATAGATTTTTAGGTTCACTGACCTGAATCTGCATGCCATCTTTTAAATCATCAAATGCAGATACTGACCCACCTCGTGATTCAGGATCACGCAAAATTCCTAATCGAAAGGTACCAATCGCATTTGGATTTTGACAAAGTGAATACTGACGTACCATGCCATTCGGCAAATGCACATCAATATGTGCACCTGCTTCAATTTTTGGTAATGCCGTTGAATTTGCAGACTCAAATTCCATGACTGCAACATTTCCACCTTCAACGTGACGGTTTCTGACAACCACATTATAGAGTATCGTCATGATTTATCTCCTTATTATGTGCTGAGCGCTAGGCTTAGCGCATAAATAATCCACCGTTAATATCCCACGTTGCACCAGTCACAAATGCAGCACTTTGGCTTGCCAGTAATGCACAGGTCTCAGCGATAAACGTCATACTGCCTAATGCCTTAACAGGGATATTTTCAATAAATTGCGTCATTTTTTCGTCGGATACCACGCTATGTACAATCGGTGACTCCATCGGTCCGGGAGCAATCGCATTCACAGTCACCCCTTTGGCTGCGAATTCCTTAGCAAAAATTTTAGTTAGGGTGACAATTGCGCCTTTGCTCGCTGCATAGTGTGCGCCTGTAGCAGTTCCACCATTTTGACCAGCCAAAGAAGCCATATTCACGATACGCCCATAACCCTGATCAGCCATGTATTTGCCAATAATCTGGCAAGCTTGGAAAGTGCCACGTTGGTTCACCTGTGTCACCCAGTCAAAATCCGCAGCAGTAATCTCTAAAACAGGCGTTGCCTTGGTCACAGTTGCATTGTTAACCAATACATCCAGTCTTGAGAATTTCTCTTGAATCCACTGCACTGCTGCATGAAAGTCAGCCTCTACTGAAATATCGAGTTTTAAGGCAAACATATTTTCAGCATATTGACTGCGTGCTTTGGCATTCTCTGCCTTTTCTAAGTTACTTGCTGAAACAATGACTTGATGTCCTTGAGCCGCAAAATATTCGGCAATGACATTACCCAATCCAGAAGCAGCACCTGTCACTAAAACCACCTGTTTCATTTTTCTGCTCCTAGAGGATATAACTGATACCCGCCAAGGTATCGGTCGAGTTGACTAAGTTAATAATTTTTCTGTTGATTTTAAATCCATGCTCTGAGTCACGAACCAAATGAAATGTCACATCGGCGGTATAATGTTTTAGACTTTCCTTACGAAACTCACGTAAGTTTTGTGCGCAACGTAAAATAATTTCACCATCTTGATCTTTTACAATGCGAACACGTGAGACACTACGTACAGTATTGGCTTTTGGTGCAGTTGAAATTGCCTCACCATTTTGTAAACGTTGCACACGTAACTTACGCATATGATGATCGTCATAGGCATAGTTCAAATTATTTTCATAATCTGTCAGTTTGGGATCAATTGGAATAATATACACGCCCTTCTCATTCCATAAATCTAACCAGTTATCATGCTCAGAGTGGTCCAACATATCTGCCTCAGCCCAAATAAAAGCTGTAATTTCATTGAGTAAATCTAAATCAATTTTCATGGCATTCTCCTTAAGCCGTCATCAACTTTTTCCACTGCTGATAAGCAGCACGCATGCCTGTTTCAGCACTGACATCACTCTTTAAACCATCTTCAGTTTTCACTTCACCCGGTAGACCGCGATTTAACATGATCCATAAATCATTGCCTGCGTTTGCACCATGTTGTACACGTTCCCATGCCTCAGAATCGTCTGGAGTTCCAAAACCAAATGGTCCTTGGAAATGTTCATGTAGACGTAAACGATATTGATTGGCGATTTGTGGTCCACCATCCATGGTAATGACGGAGTGGTGAATTTCGGTTTCTTTGGCTGAAATAGGTTGCATGACTCGGAAGAAAGCCATTGAACAGGCGATGTTAGGAAACAAATTCAAGTTAAAACCAGATCCGCCAACAGCACGTACGATGCGACGGACTTTCAATTCTTCATGACCTTCATCACGTAAAGCCTGAGCCAAGTCCTCAAAGCGCTCTTGGATTGGTCGCTCCATTAACTCTTCATCTAGATCGACCAGTTCAGGAATCATCACCATGACACTGTGACCATTGCCTAAGTCTTCGACAAAACCAGGTTGATTTTCAAAATTGAACAGTTCTTCTGTTTTCTCATCAACTGAGCTTAAGAAAGACTTATGTACCAATGGGAAATGATAGGCATCCGTGGTATTTTCTAACTGAATTTTCCAGTTACCTGGGAAATGAAAACGATGCTCACCCAATACTTTGATTGGATACCCTGCACCTTGCTTCATAAACAGATCAATCCATTTTTTAGCAGCTCCCAAGAAATCTTCTAAGGGTTCAATATCCTGTTTAAATGTGGCAAAAATCATTCCATTGTATTCTTCAACCCGTAAGCTCACCAACGGAAATTCAGACTTGTCGAGACAGTCTCCATAACTTTCAGGTGAAGGTACACCGCGTAATGAACCATCGAGCGCATAGCTCCAACCATGATAAGGACAGACAAAACTATTGGTCTTGCCCTTTTTATGTTCGCATACTGTTGCTGCACGATGACGGCAACGGTTTAACAAAACATGAACTTTCTTCTTGCGATCTCGAACCACAACAACAGGTTGTTGACCTATATTGATCGTTTTATAACTTCCGCCTTCAGGAATTTCACTGGCATGTGCCACCCAGACCCAAGTGCTGTAATAAATTTTTTCCATCTCTTGTTCGAAGATATGTTCATCTTTATATAAAGAGGTATGTACACGATCACTTTGAACCAAATCACTGTAATCAACTTCAATGTTCTGCATTGGAATAATACTGTTCATATCAATTATCCTTTTCAATCTATCCATAGGTTATTGCTGAGACGGTACTGGCAATTTCGCTGTACTGTTCCAGTGGGATACGGGGCGACTAAAAATATTTTCAGTCTGGAAATGTTTAATTTTCCAACGCCCATCGGCTTGCTGTTTAAACTTCACTGTAAGTTTTGCGGCATTTAAATGGCTTTGATCATCAGCAAAGGTTGAGGTTTGCAACATCAACCAACTTGCATTTGCCTGTTCATCATTTATTTCAATTTGTTCTGAACTGACGAAGTGCGCATTCATCACAAAATGTGATTCTTTCTGGGTATAGCTTTTAAACATATTAAAAATGGCGTGCCAAGAATCATAACGTCCAAAAGATTGGGCATATTTTTCCCCAATCCCTTCCCATATACTGTCTGGATCAAATAAATCCATGAGTTCATCTAGATCAGTATCGGCATTTAAGCCATCACAAATTTCCATATAGCGGTTGATACAATTACGAATCGCATTTTGTGCTTCAAGTTGTTGTATCCGCTGTAAAAGATGCTGTAAAACGACTTGATCATTCATCTTTGCTTCATCCCTGTACTATTTTTTAATGTTGTTTATCAAACTATAGATAACCGGGTGTTGGCTTCATGCCAAAACTGACCAATGCCGCATTTTGTAAGGTGGCATCTCCCATAAAGGCATGCTGTGTCACCACATTGGTATCATTCACAAAACGGCTAAATGGATTGTGGGTATAGATTGCGGTCATACCTGCCAGCATTTGGATTTTACGTGTTACTTGTGCGCAGACTCTTGCTACATGGGTACATGACAAACGCATGTCACTAATCTGTTCCGCTGTTGGTGTACGGTCAGCAAGCACTTCATTCCAAACGATTTGCATGGTGTCATAGAACCAAACACGTGCTGCTTTAAACTCCGCTTCAGCCTGTGCAAATTCATATTGGGTCACCGGACGATTGGCAATTTCAGCCCCACCTGTAATTGAAGATTTACCCGGTGCCAACTTTTGAAACTCTTCAAGTGCTGCTGCTGCTACACCAATCCCGACCACAGTTAAAACCTGTGTTGCCAGTGACAGTGAGGGATATTTAAAAAATGGTTCGGATAACTTCGATGGTTCGCCACGAACAAAAGTCCATTCTTTTGCGACCAGAACATCTTTCACCACCAAATCATGACTACCTGTTCCTTTAAGTCCCACTGTATCCCAAGTCATTTCAATTTGTGCCTGTTGAGCAGGCATAACTGCCATACGTGGCAAACCTTGAGTTTCATTATTTTTTTGTGGTGAAATCCCGACTCCTACGATATCAGCCCCCATGCAGCCACTAGAAAATTTCCAACGCCCACTGACCACAACGCCTTCTTCAGTAATTTCCGCAGGTTGTGGTGGGAAAATACCTCCTGCAAAAACGATATCGGGACTGTCTTGGTATAACTGCTCAAGCGTTGCTTCAGGTAAACTGCCTAAATATGCAGGGCTCATCCCAAAGCTTGCAACCCAACCTACTGAGCCATCCGCTTTAGACAATTGTTCAATCAATTCACAAAACTGTTTTGGTGACCATTCATTGCCACCAAATCGTTTCGGAACCAAAGCACGATATACACCAATTTTTTTGAGTTTCTCGATAATGTCCTGACTAACATAAGCTTGATTGTCAAACTCACCTGTACAAGCACGCTCGCGTATTTCCTGACATAAAGCGTCTAATTCTGCTGTTTTTGTGTCCATTACAAAATCCTTTGTCGCTAACTGATTCATTACCTGCTTCCTTGTAATTTATTGCCCTGCCTGAACGATATATTTCGCAATTGCACAGAGATATTCATCTGCATTTTGTTTTGCCACGATTTGTAAACCGATCGGAAAGCCTGATGCTGTTTGTAGGGGTATTGAAATTGCTGGGTGTCCTGACAAATTAAAAGGACGAACCAAACTGGTTAAATTCAAAAACGCCACTGTATTTTCAGCCTCACTCACTTTGGGTGGAATCTGTGGCAAGGTTGGTAAAATCAAGGCATCGAATTGCGCCAGTAAAGCATCAATTTCAGCCTTAAAATTGGCTTTGATTTGTTCTGCTTGTTGGACTTGATCCATTGTTGTTTGTGCAGCTTTGAGTAATCGACCGTTGACATCTGCTCCAACCAGTCCTGTTTCGGTTAAAGCTGCATATGCCTGCCAGTTTTCATAATTGATAATCTGCATACCTGCTTCAAATGCTGGATCAAACCATTTTGATTTCACCTTAGTCAGTGTCAAATTAGCGTTGGCAAGATAATTCTGAATGGATTCAATCACTACAGCATCAGCACTGACATCAAGCCAAGCGAGTTTTGGTGCCTGCGCTAAGTCCGTTAAAGGGTGAAAGCTTGGATCAATAATCTGCATTGCGGTTTCAATCATGTTGACTGACATTGCAAATGGTCCAACACAGTCCAAAGAACTTACCGCTGGATGCACACCTTGACGACTGACTCGATCAAACGTTGGTTTTAAGCCATATACACCACAGCATGCAGCAGGCATACGGATTGAACCGCCTGTATCAGTACCTAATGTAAAATCAGCCAAACCTGCTGCTACGGCTGCCGCAGAACCACTTGAGGAACCACCGGGGATCAACTCAGGATATTTAGGATTAATTGCCGTACCAAAATGATGGTTAATGCCTGTAATGCCAAAGGCAAGTTCATGCAAATTGGTTTTCCCAGTAATTTGACAGTCAGCTGCCAAAATACGATCCACAACTTCTGCATTTTGAGTCGCAGCAGATGTATTCATTAACGCTTGGCTGCCTGCCATCGTTTTCATACCTTGAATATCGATGGAATCTTTCACCATCACTTTCAAAGCACCTGTGCCTTTTTGTACCTCTTGTACAACGATATTCATTCACTTTTCCATGTATTTTTATAGTTAATATAAATATCGGAAAAAGTAATGTAATTGTCAAGATATTTTTATTGATAAACAACAAAGAAAAATAAATTTAATTTTTGTATAATGGGAAATATCCATTTTTATAAAGTTATTACTTGGCTATGCTGACTCATTTAGAACAATTTCTACCTAACAATGAACCAAGCAGTTTACAAAGCTACCCTTTTTTCTGGATCTCGCAAGTTAACGGAAAATATACCCAGCTTATTGAAAAATCGATTAAAAAATTAGGTATAGATAACACGCGTCGTAAAATTATCTTGAGTACTAATGCTTTAGAACAAGCCAGTATTACAGAGATTGCCAATCTTTCTACGCTCAAATTAACCACGGCAACCAAAGCGATTTATCGTTTAGTTGAAGATGATATTGTGCAAGTTTTTTCATCAGAGGCTGACGAACGAATCTCGATGGTCAAACTGACTGATAAAGGTAAAGAACTGGTTGAACAAATTAATCAGATCAGTCAGGTGACTTTGTCTGGGATTCTAAATGCCTTTGAAGATGAAGAACTTCATCAGTTAAATGCTCAACTCAAAAAACTGTTTAACCTCATGCCTTCGAGTTAAATTTGATCGTAAAAGCTCATCTCTATCGAGATGAGCTAAGCAGCAAAGTTTAAACGGCATCATTTTGTAAGATATTAAACTGTGGTTTTAAATGCTGGCTGGTGATTCGATCTGCAAATTGATGTAACACTTGTTGTTTGTAATCAGCAATATCGACCTGATCATAATTATAAAAGCCTTGTTTTTCACGTAAGCCATTGCGTTGTTGACGCATATTGTCAGCAATGATTTCAGGTGCTTGATAGCGATCTCCTAGCTCCCTCTGCAAATATTGTGAGGCATAATACAAAATATCACCACCACCCCAATCAATGAATTCTAATAATCCCAAAACAGAAAAGCGCAAACCAAATCCTGTACGAATAGCAATATCAATATCTTCAACAGAGGCTACGCCTTCTTCGACCATTCTTGCTGCCTCATTCATTGCCAATGCTTGAATCCGTGGCACGATATACCCAGCTTTAGCATTACATACAACAGGAACCTTGCCGATGTCATGCAAAAAGTGTTTTAAGTCAGCCACCACCTCATCTGAAGTTTCTTCAGAACGGCTTAATTCCACCAAGGGAATCAAATAAGCAGGATTCAACCAGTGTGCATTGATCACTCTCTCAGGATGAGAAATCATTTGCGCAATATCCGTGACCAAAAAGGTAGAGGTTGTCGAAGCAACAATACAATTGGCTAAAATATAGGGGTCTAGCCAAGCAAAAATTTCCTGTTTGAGTGGTTTTACTTCTGGAATAGCTTCAAGTAATAAATCACAATTGGATAAGATCTCGATTGATGCATCTCGGCTTAAAATACTAATTTGCTTATCTATGAATATATGCTGTTCAGCATTGATAAATTTTATTGTTTCAAGCAATCGAAGCTCTTTTTGCAAATCGCTCTGGATTTGATTGTGATAATCTTGGAATTCTATTTCACTTCGTTGCCTAGCATCAATTAACGCGACCTTAAGCCCTGCGTAGGCAAAAGCAATCGCCATTGCTTTGCCCATTCGACCCGCACCCAATATTGCAATCTTTGAAATTTTCCTCATTTTAAACTCCTTGCAATAAGATCGCTTGCAGTTCAGCTTTACTGTGATGGGCTAGACCTAAATTTTCAAAGGTCCGACCTTCCAGATATAAATCTTTTCCAGTAATTGCAGAGGCAATATTCAGCAAACCCTCTGCCACAGGTGTTGCGACACCCGCCCAACGTCCCACCGAAACTAAAAAGGATAATCCTAAACGCGTGTCTTCCAACATATAACGATGTGACTGTAGATCAATATCTTCTCGCCAATCTCCACTATCAGTTAATTTGCCATGCGCACCTCGACCATACATCCATTCATCTCCCTCATCGGCTTTGTTATAGTGATCCGCCAAAGGGAAATGAGGTGCAGCATAACCTAGTGCCTCACGTACTTGCATTCGCTCAACATCGAGCTGATTGGTCACACGGCGAATTGAAGGTTGCGTACCTTCATTGTGAATATCCCAAGCTTCAAAATGCTCTAGCGGACCAGCATTCATGAGGATCAAAGGAGGATGAATAATTGGACCAGCATTCATCAATGCTCCGCTTAAACTATCTTCAATCGGCTCCACACTTGGATAAGCCTGCTTAAGCTGCTGAAAAGCATGTTCTGACAATGCGCTGGGAAACACACCCGTCGGCAATCTTGTAGCATAACCACTAATTACTATTTGATTGACTCCATGTTTACGCACTAAATACGGTAAAGTCCCCGTTTCTGCAAAAGCCACTTCGGCATGGTTATCAGCATCTCGCATGGCTTTGGCGAAAATAAAACTACCAAATGTTGCTGGAGGTAAAAACACCACTTGCCCTGCTTTAAAAAATTTTGCCGCTTGTTGGGCTAAATCTTCATGTGTGGTCGCTGGCAAAGGAATAATGATCAATTCGGCATGTTGGATCGCCGCTTGCAAATCATTAGTCAAGTTGATCTGACTCTGTTCAAATCCCACTGTTAGGGTTCGATCTCCTTGATAATCCTTAACCTTCAATTGCCCTGTCATGGCGAATTGTTTTAAGGCTGCTGAATCACGACGCCATAACACCACGTCATGTCCTTTTTCTGCCATTTCTGCTGCAGCTGCATAGCATCCATGCCCACCGCCGAGTACTGTAATTTTCATGATCTCTCCTGATGATTCATTTTCAATTGATCATAGGTGAGCCATAATCATCTGGCTTATCCAAATGCGCATGGCTTATTCAATTCGCGCAGGCATTTTTTAGTTGAGCTGAGTATTCATTTTTAAGGTCTGAGAAGGCAAACATCCATAGCGCTTTTTATAAATTGTCGAAAAATGTCCAAAACTTTGGATACCGTAACGCAATAAAATATCAGTTACCGTTTCATTGATTTGTGTCGCTTGTAAAGCCTGATGCACATGCTTCAATCGTTGCTCACGGATATATTCCACTGGGGTTTGCTGTAAATATTGCCCAAAGCCTTTTTGTAAGGTACGGATCGACACATCACAGTGTTGACTCAAGTTTGACAATGAAATCGGTTGTTGTAATTGATCTTGAATATACTGTTGGGCTTTTTTCAGATACCGTGGTAAAAGCTGCTGACCTTGTATATGCAACTGCTCGCTATAGTTGTTTGGAATTTTGAGTAAAATCAATTCAATCAGATACTGACTAAAGCTACTCGAAATAAATTGCCAGTTGTGAATATGATAATAAGCATGACACAGATAATTGAGCGTTTCGATCACAGCATCTATGCGCTCATTCGTACAAGACGGCGAAGTATCAAACTGAAGTGGTTTATGAGCAGAATGTCCCAACATCTTACATAACTGTGTGTCTACATCGTGCTGTGACAATTTTAGAATAATATTGCGACAATCTTGGTTGGTGATAATCTGTTGCCGTGTATAAGGATGTGTGACGGACATGATTCCAGCGGATTGCAGCACATGTTGATTTGCTAGACTGACTTTGCATTGTCCTTCAAGCGTAAGTCGAAATAAATAAAAGTTAGATCGCTCATCAATCGTAATCATCACAGGCGCACTATATTTCAAATCGTAGAGCGCATTATTTCCAAAACTAAAACCATTTAATCGTGTATTCAATGGTTCTCTTAAAGCAACATCAAAATGATGCGGACATAAGTAATGGCTAATTTGTTCTTTGATGGTCTGATAGTCATCAGACTTCAATAATAAAAATTCATCCAGATAATGAAGGTGATTCAGTTTGACAGATATTTCCATCATTACACTCCCTTGTTATGGATTGATCAAATCAACAACAACGCCCATCACTAAAGAATGGGCGCTGGTTGGTCATCAAACATGACTAAATCATGAAGCATGTTCCCTTTGCATACTGTCACTAAATGCCTGACAGCCTTTTTTCAATAAAATAAATGCCAATATGCATGAAATTGTTCCCACAATGCTTAATGAAGTTCCGACCATCAGTGGGTTTTCAAAAACTTTATCGCTAATTAATGCCACCAAAGTTGTACCTATTCCAACAGCAACCAGATTACTGATGAGTAAAAAGATGGCAGAAATTTGAGCACGGAGTTGATTTGGTGCCAACATTTGCATCGCTGTCGTTGAAATTGGCATCGGAAAAGATGCAAAAAACATGGCAGGTACAAGGAAAACAACTGAGAGCCATAATTGATCGACGTGGGTAAATATCATCATCGGTAAAATTAAACCGACAATTCCAATAACACCAGTAATCATGGGTGCATCTTTACGACCTTTTTGAATAAACCAGTCATTTAACCAGCCTGCACAGAATACCCCTAAAATATTTGCCACCAATAAAACACTTCCAAGCATATAGCCAGCTTCTGTTGGGGTCAGTCCAAATTTACGCATATAAAATGCAGGTGACCAACTGATTAAGCAGTACAACGCCATCGCATAAAATGTAAAACCTAAATAATGACATTTAAATGTTTGTGCATGTTTTTTGATGAATTTGAAAGCATCACCCATGCTGGTTTTTTCCACTTCGCCTTGTGCATTTAAACGTTGTCCCTTACGTTTTGGTTCTTTGACGGTGAGTAGAACCAATAATCCAATAAATACCCCTGGTAAACCGACAATAATAAATGCCGCCTGCCATGCTTTTAAGGCTCCAAATACAGGAATCAAGATCGTATCCATATTTTTGAGCAAACCAATCACGTACCCACCGACCAGAAAGGCAATACCACCTCCGACAAAAGAACCGATGGAATAAACTGCTACCGCTCGTCCCAATTTATCCTTACTAAACATATCACTAAACATCGAATAGGCTGCTGGGGATAAGGCCGCCTCGCCTACACCTACGCCCATACGACTTAAAAAAAGTTGAATAAAGTTTTTACTGAGTCCACAAAATACTGTTGCGATACTCCAAAAGACCACACCGATTGCAATAATTTTTGGTCGTGAAAATCGGTCTGCCAAATAGGCCAAAGGTAAGCCCATAAAAGCATAAAACAATGAAAATGCTAAACCATGTAATAAGCTAAACTGAGTATCTGATAGACCAAGATCGGCTTTAATCGGTTCAATCATCAGTGCCAATATCTGTCGATCAATAAATGAAAATATATATGCCAACATACACAGTAAAACGACATACCATGCATATATATTGGATTGAGCCCTTGTTGGCTCAGTTGTATGAGTATCCATCTTTCTTCCTTGTCCATGCCATTTTTCTAATGGGTCTACTTATTGAAAAATCTTGCGACCAGAACACATCTCCTTTTCCAGTCAATCTTCAATAAGGTAAATCATCCTGTCATATAATTATTATTTTTACATGGAATTTTCCATAATAGTTCAGGTATAAAGTTATACCTTTTTTGCTATTTTGGCTATTCCCGATTTTCCTCAGTATGATAAATAATTAAAAAATAATCTATAAACATATGATATATTTAGTTTTATGATATTTTATTGCTTAAATAATTTTCTGACCAAAATATATTTTTTAAATTTATATTGAATTTTACATTTATTTTTGCAATAAAATAAAAAGAGAGAAAAGCTTTCAACGGAAATGGATATGGCACTTTTAAAAGAACATGCAATCGAAAGTATACATACAATGCATGTATTGATTGAAAAGATTTTTACTGGACAACATTCAGAACAAGATCTTCCTCTGCTAATTGATTATTTTGCGGATCATTTTGAAATGGTCGGTGCAGCAGGAAAACGAATTAAACTCCAAGAAGTCAAAGGGCTGTTTGCAAATAATCAAGGAAAGATGCCTGATCTTCAAATTGAAATTTATGATGAGCAAATACTGACGCAGAGCTCAGATACCATCGTACTTACCTATACGGAAAAACACACCAAATCTTCGGGTGTACTGATTCGCCGTTCATGTGCACTGATTGAGGAAATTGAAGGAAAAATGCGCTGGAGTTATTTACAAGAAACATTCTTATCCTAAAACATAACCATCATCAATAAATCGTGCCCTGTATCTAATTGATCTGCTAAATGTATATGGGGCATACTCTATTTTGCGATATTCCTCTTTTACTGCCATTTAAAGTTGTTGCGGCTTAAAATTTTTATCCCTTAAAAAAACAATCTTCGATGCATTCAACCCTCCATAAAAATAAATTTATTTCCTCTCATGGTAAAACCCTCTCTTTATTTAGTTTTTTTCTCAATACTTCCGATCTCAACGACAACTGATCATTAAAAAATCACATCATTTTAATGTCTATATTGCATATGAAATTTTAAATTATTCATAAAATCAGGCAATAACACACCCATCAAAACGATCTAACATTTTTAAAATGTACTCAAATCTGATTCTCTCATCTCGGCAGTATAAGAAAAAAATCGTTTTTAATTTTCTGTTGACATCATCAAGATTAAATTATATACATTAATAACGATACGAATCGTATCATTATAGATAGAATGATAAACAGGATGTTTAAAAATGATCGGACTAATTGGAATAGTCATATCCTTAATATTGCTGATGTATTTAGCCTATAAAGGATTTAGCGTTATTGTACTTGCTCCACTACTCGCTTTATTTGCAGTGGCTTGGAGTGGATTAAGTAATGAGCTGCTTGGTTTTTACTCGCAAGTGTTCATGACAGGTTTAGGCGGTTATATCATCAAATATTTTCCACTGTTTTTATTGGGTGCAGTATTTGGAAAATTAATGGATGACTCTGGTTCAGCCCAAACCATTGCCAACTTTTTTGTTGATAAATTAGGACATCGTCGTGCAATGTTATCTATTGTGCTGTCCTGCGCTATTTTGACCTATGGTGGTGTTTCGCTTTTTGTAGTTGGTTTTGCTGTATTTCCAATTGCCTCAGCACTGTTTAAAGAACTTGGTATCCCGAAACGCTTAATTCCAGCAGCGATAATGCTAGGTGCGCTCACCTTTACCATGACTGCTCTGCCTGGCACTCCTGCAATTCAGAATGCGATTCCAATGCCCTTCTTTAATACCGATCTATATGCCGCACCGGGTCTGGGCACTTTAGCGTCAATTTTTATTTTGCTGACAGGCATGTGGTGGTTAAACAAGCGTCTTGCACAAGCAGACCTCAATAAAGAAGGCTATGGCAACCATGTTGAAATGCATGTTGAAACAAAGTTGGTGAAATCAAACCCAAGTCTGATCATTGCATTTGCCCCAATTTTAATTGTGATTATCACCAACTTAGTGCTGACTAAATTGATTTTACCTTCGCTGGACACTGCCTATTTAGCAACAGATAAGTTTGGTAATACTTCATTGAATTCAGTGATTGGATTATGGGCAATCATCTGTGCCTTAGTCTTGGCGTGTCTGAGCATTATTGTTCTCAACTGGAAAGCCATTGTGGATATTAAAGATTCCATTCAACAAGGTGTTTCCTCTTCCTTTTTACCCATTTTCAATACTGCCTCGGAAGTTGGCTATGGTTCGGTCATCGCATCATTGGCTGGTTTTATTATCTTACGGGACTTTTTGGTCGGCATAGCACCGAACAATCCGCTGATCTCGGAAGCCATTGTGATCAACGTATTGGCAGGTATCACAGGTTCGGCATCTGGGGGATTAAGTATTGCACTCAATACCATGGGTGAAACCTATAAAAACCTTGCGATTGAGCACGGTATTTCTCAAGAACTTATGCACCGTGTCGCTTCTATGGCTTCTGGGGCACTTGATTCTCTGCCACATAATGGCGCTGTAATTACCATTATTACCTTATGTGGGTTGACGCACAAACAATCTTATTACGACATGTTTGTGGTTGCGGTCATTATTCCACTGATTGCGCTATGTGGCGTAATCACACTGGGAACATTATTCGGTTCATTTTAAAAACACATCATCCATTACGAAAGGAATTAAAAATGTCTCATTCAGTTAACCTTCCAAGGATTATGGAAGTTGGAAAAAATGCCAGAGCGAAGCTCCCGGCAATTCTTGAAAGTTTAGGTGCAAAAAAGCCACTGATCATTACCGATAAAATGATGGTTACGTTGGGTTATATTCAACAGATTCAAAACATTCTTGAGACAGCAGGAATTGAGAGTGACTATTTTGATGAAACGATTCCTGAACCGACTTCAGGTTCAATCGAAGCTGGCGTTCATCATGTGCAAACTCATCAATACGATGCGATTATTGCAATCGGTGGTGGTAGCCCAATTGACAGTGCAAAAGCGATCAGTATTTTGAGCAAACATGGTGGAGAAATTTCGGATTATAAATTTCCTCGCCAAGTCAATGAAATGGGACTTCCAATTATTGCCATTCCCACAACAGCAGGGACAGGTTCGGAATGTACCCGCTTTACCATCATTACCAACGATCTCACCAGTGAAAAAATGCTCTGTGCAGGTTTAGGATTTCTTCCTGTTGCCGCCATCATTGATTATGAGCTCACCATGTCCTTACCTGCTCGTACCACAGCAGATACTGGTATTGATGCATTAACGCATGCGATTGAAGCCTATGTCAGTAAGAAAGCCGGACCATATAGTGATGCTCAAGCAATTGCAGCGATGAAACTCATCGGACCAAACTTGCAAGTTGTTTATCATCAGCCTGATCACGAACAAGCTCGTGAAAAAATGATGCTGGGCTCTACTTTTGCAGGCATTGCCTTTTCCAATGCCTCAGTCGCTTTGGTGCATGGAATGAGTCGTCCAATTGGTGCATTTTTCCATGTCCCACATGGCTTATCCAACGCCATGTTGCTGCCGATGATCACAGAATTTTCAATACATGCTGCACCTGAACGCTATGCAGAATGCGCTAAAGCAATGGGCTGTGCACATCTTGATGATTCTAATGACGTGGCAAATCAAAAACTAATTAACACTTTAATCGAAATCAATCGCGATCTCAAAGTGCCGACTTTGGCGGAGTTTGGTGTAGACAAACAATATTTCGATGAGGTTGTGCAAACCATGGCAGAGCAAGCGCTGGCATCTGGTTCACCATCCAACAACCCTATTGTTCCTACAGTTGAACAAATGGTCTCGCTCTACCAAAAACTTTGGTCATGATTGAACGCCCTTTTACTATTTTTTATCACAATGAGGATATACCCACATGGAATTAATCGGACATTTTATTAACGGTGCTTTAAATACTGAACACAGCAGAACTCAAGCTGTTTTCAATCCATCACTTGGTACACAAACAAAAGAAGTCGCATTAGCGACCAAAGCAACAGTTGAAGAGGCAATTGCTGCTGCTGAAGCTGCATTTCCTGAATGGCGTAACACCCCTGTGATCAAACGTGCCCGTGTCATGTTCAAATTCAAAGAGTTGCTTGAACAAAATGCTGAAAAAAT
The DNA here is from genome assembly GCF_001005515.1 of Acinetobacter sp. Ag2. Taxonomy (NCBI): domain Bacteria; kingdom Pseudomonadati; phylum Pseudomonadota; class Gammaproteobacteria; order Moraxellales; family Moraxellaceae; genus Acinetobacter; species Acinetobacter sp. Ag2. Next base: position 9,237 of record NZ_LBNA01000032.1, on the reverse strand, counting down.
TTGCCAATTGATTGGTGAAGAGCACGGAAAAATTGTGCACGATGCAGCAGGAGAATTACAGCGTGGCATTGAAAATGTCGAGTATGCTTGTAGCGCACCAGAGTTTTTAAAAGGTGAATTTAGTAAAAATGTAGGACCTTCAATTGATTCATGGAGCGAATTTCAACCTTTAGGTGTGGTTGCAGGGATTACGCCTTTTAACTTTCCTGTGATGGTGCCTTTGTGGATGTTCCCGATGGCAATTGTCTGCGGAAATACCTTTGTCTTAAAGCCGTCTGAACGTGACCCATCTTCGACCTTATATATTGCACAATTACTCAAAGAAGCTGGACTACCTGATGGTGTACTCAATGTGGTCAATGGTGACAAAGAAGCAGTGGATACTTTACTGCATGATACACGTATCCAAGCGGTGAGTTTTGTGGGCTCAACACCAATTGCAGAATATATTTATAAAACCGCAACAGCGGCAGGTAAACGTTGCCAAGCATTGGGCGGCGCCAAAAACCATGCCATCGTTATGCCAGATGCAGATATTGATAATGTCGTAAACTCATTACTTGGTGCGGCTTTTGGTTCATCAGGTGAACGCTGTATGGCATTATCTGTGGCGGTTGCTGTAGGAGATGAGATTGCAGATCAAATGATTTCAAAGCTCTCTAATGAAATCGGTACATTGAAATATGGTCCATACTCCGACAAAAACAATGACTTTGGTCCCGTCATTACTGCACAACATAAAGCAAAGGTTGAGGGTTATATCAGTAGCGCAGAACAGCAAGGTGCAAAAATTGTTGTTGATGGTCGAAATGCAGCACCAGTTGGCTATGAAAATGGCTTTTATGTTGGTGCAACATTAATCGACCAAGTTCAGCCCAATATGACCAGTTATAAAGAAGAGATCTTTGGTCCAGTACTGCAAGTCATCCGTGTAAAAACCATGCAAGAAGCCATGAATCTGATTGATGATCATGAGTATGGTAACGGTACGTGTATCTATACTCGTGATGGTGAAGCTGCCCGCTATTTTAGTGATCACATCAAAGTCGGTATGGTGGGTATTAATATTCCGCTTCCAGTTCCTGTGGCTTATCATAGTTTTGGCGGATGGAAACGTTCATTATTTGGTGATTTAAATGCATATGGTCCAGATGGTGCTCGCTTCTACACACGCAGAAAAACCATTACTCAACGTTGGCCAAGTACCAATGTCCGTGAAGGCGCACAGTTTGCGATGCCGACATTAAATTAATCCTATTCACTGATGTTACGCACTTGATTTAAATTAAGTAGGTGAAAAAGAAAAAGCTAAATTTACACGACGGAGTCTTACATCCAAAGTTTAAATTTATGGAATAGCCTTCGGCTCGAGGTACTTTTGTTTTGTCAAAAGTACCCAAAACCATTGTCATCCGCAGAACTCGTTCACTATCGTCAAAATATTCAAAGTTTCGCAGAAACTTTACTTATTAGGAGGAGTCCTGCCTCAAGCAATTGCGGATGACATTTTCGCGTATCCATATTCTTCTAGCTCCAAAATTTAATTTTAGAGTTACTGCGTAACATCAGCTATTAACTTTGTTTGAACAAAAGCAGACTTTATCGTCTGCTTTTTTATGCAACTTCAATTAATTTATTTAAATCATGTGCTGCTTGACGTAGTAAAGGTTCAAACTGCAACAGGTCTTCAAGTGATTTTCGGATGGTTGGTGCATGTACATATAAACAGGCAATAATCGTATCACCACGCTGAATTGGTACTGAACATGCCACCATACCCGAAATAAACTCCTCATTGTCTGTTCCAATTTTATTTAAATAAATCTGATCTAAATTTTCTTCAAGTAATACTGGGTCAGTAATGGTATTTCGTGTGAGTTGCGTAATCGGTAAATGCTCTAAAATACTTTTTCTACGTTGACTGGGTTGGAAACTTAAAAAAAGTTTTCCACTTGAACTACACCATAAAGGAACAGTTGAACCGACAGGTAAATACACCTGCAATGGCCAGTTGGCTTGTACACGGTCGGTATATAACATTTGATTATTATTTAGGATGGCAATGCCACAAGTCTCATTAATTTGGTCTGAGAGTTTTTGTAATATCGCCAATCGTTCCATTTTTCGCGGCTCTTGCTCCCAAGAACTTAGCAGCAATTTATAGGTTCGATCACCCAAGATATATCCACCATACATATCCGTTTTAACGAATTTTTCTTGTTCCAGTGTCTGTAGTAAGCGATGAATACTGGGTTTTGGAATATCCAGTTCAACGGAAAGATCGAGGGGTGTTGGAGGATGTTTTGCTGTTGATATGGCTTCAATAATGTCTAAAACGCGTGTAATTGATGAACCTTTTTTATTCATTCTCATGTTCCCAACAATTCAATCTGGTCAGTCTATGTTCTGCACTTTGTTTATCATAACAGATTGTATCTGATAAATAATAATTGAGGTTTTATCAATAATTCCAAAGATAGACATCAACCGCCTTATAGACGACTTATATTTAATATTTGGGGCTGTACTTGATAAGGTTTTTCTGAAAGTAAACCCTGAAAGGTCATACATAATCATTTCAAACAAGATTGATTCTATTGAGGATTTAGTAACTTACATGAATCCACCTCAAAAGCATTATTCAAGATCAATGCGTATTGGTATTCAATAATAATGAAAGTGAAAAGATTTTAGTTTGAATCCATTTCCTCCCTACAATCATCATTTGAGTGACGAAACAACTTCATTTATTACGTCATTATCATCGTTCATTTTTTAATTTTGAAGACACCATATGAAGACATCATAGTTAAATTACAAATTAGTCATATTTAAGAAATTCTAAACATAGAAATAAAAATGTCATGATCCGTGATTAGACTCAAATTGAACAAAAAAAAGCCACTATTATTATTCAAAGGGTATTTGATCTATGTTCTTTCTAAAAATGACCAAGAGGAAAAAACTTCTCGCATTCAGCTTGTTAGCAATCCTCGGCGGTGCAACCATTACAGCTTGCTCGGACAATGACAAAGATAATCCGCAAGTGGTTACACCAGTAAAACCAACGACGAAGAATGTCATTTTCTTCTTGGGTGATGGGATGGGCATCACCACCTTAACCGCTGCACGCATCTATTCAGTGGGAGAAGATGGCGATTTAACCATTGATCGCTTACCAGAATCAGCTTTTGTACGGACCTTTTCTGAAGATGGTCAAGTTACAGATAGTGCACCATCTATGGCCGCCTATATGACAGGCGTAAAAATGAAAAATGAAGTCATTTCAATGCAGACAGGTACTGTTGCGACACCACCCAATAGCAATGGAACAAGTAACTGCGACAGTGCTGCCGACAATAAAGATAAAAAACCAACAGAAACCCTACTTGAACTTGCCAAGTCAAAAGGAATGGGAACAGGCATTGTTACCACAACACGTGTTACTCATGCTACGCCTGCAACCACCTATGCTCATGTTTGTCACCGTGATGCAGAAAACGATATTGCAGCACAACTGGTTCCAGGGGGCAAAAGCACAGGTTATGCAGCATATAACACTAAGCTCAAAGATGGTGTCGATGTCATTTTGGGTGGTGGTTTAAGACAATTTAAACCTACCACAGCGGGTGGAAGACGTGCTGATGGTCGTGATCTTATTCAGGAAATGCAAAAGCAAGGTTATAACTTTGTTGCAAATGGGACTGATTTTGCAAAAGTCGATCCAAGCAAAACTCAAAAACTTTTAGGCTTATTTAATTCCAGCCATCTCAATTATGACCTTGATCGAGTGAATAAAAAAATTGATGAACCGAGTCTTGCCGACCTTACCAGCAAAGCGATTGATGTACTACAAGCTAAAAATAAAAGCTTTTTCTTGATGGTAGAAGGTGGACGTATTGACCATGCACTGCATGACACCAATGCAAAACGAGGACTTCAAGATACTGTGGCATTTGATAATGCAATTAAAACTGCAATTGAAAAAATGAAAAAAACAGACCCTGAACTCAAGAATACATTGATCGTCGTCACTGCTGACCATGACCATACAATGGTTCTGAATGGCTATGCAAAGCGTACAGGGAAATATGTTAAAGGTGGCGAAACCAGTGTTCTTGGACTGGTTAAAAACTATAACGGTGAAGGTGTAGCAACAGATATTAACGGAAATCCGTATGCCATTATCGGATTTGGTACAGGTAAAAAACGCCTTGATTTTGATCGTAAAGAACCACGTGGTGTGCTCGTCGACAACGATATTTGTAATCCAGTCAAAGGACCTGTTGGAAACTATAAAGACAGTCTCGGTACAGACATCAGTACTGTTGGCTGGTGTACAGGGGTTGCCTCAGATGACTTTCAACAAGAAGCCGTCGTTCAAACAGGTTTCGCTGATGACGAAACACATGGAGGAACAGATGTATTTTTAGGTGCAATAGGAGCTGGATCTGAAAACTTTTACGGCAGCCTTGAAAATACTGAAGTGTTTCAACGTATTCGAAAAGCCATTGGTCTATAAACAAGGAATATAACCATGTCAAAAAATATAAAACGAGACAAAATCAACCTTGGGGCGTCCATCATTGCTGCCACATTATTACTGAGTAGTATGTCTGTTCAAGCAGCGGGTGAAGCCAAAAATGTGATTTTCTTTCTAGGTGATGGTATGGGACCAACCGTGGTCACTGCCAGTCGAATATATGCTTATGGTGAATCAGGTAAACTCACCATGGATACATTTAGCCGTGCTGTGCGTATCAAAACCTTTTCTGAAGATGGACAAACGACGGATAGCGCACCTTCAATGGCAGCCTACATGACAGGACAGAAAACCCGTAATGAAGTGATTGGGATGAGTCCTGGTACAGTAGCCGTTGAACCAGTAGCAGGTAAAGCACCTGATGGGACAAGCGTTCGGAATGCTGTAAATCGTTGTCCAGAACCTGGTTCAAGCACTGCGGCAGGTACAGCTGCAATGACAATTCTTGAATTGGCAAAAGCCAAAGGCAAAAAAGTTGGGGCAATCACCACAACTGAACTGACCCATGCAACCCCTGCTGCAACTTTTGCACATGTATGTAATCGAAATGCCCAGTTTGAAATTGCCCGTCAAATTATTCCTGGTGGGGCTGGCTACAACAGCAAACTACTTGATGGTGTGGATGTATTGATGGGCGGTGGTCGTAATCACTTTACCCCATACAGCCCTAGCAATAGCAGAGGGCGTATTGATGGACGTAATTTATTAAGTGAACTGTCGGCAAAAGGTTATACCGTTGCTGCAAACAAAGCCGAAATGCAATCTGCGCCACTCAACAAAAAATATATTGGACTTTATACGGCAACCTCTCACCTTGCCTATGATCTGGATCGTTTGAATGGTAAGGCACCAGATCAACCTAGTCTTGCAGAAATGACCGTAAAATCACTTGAGATGCTACAGGCACAAAGTGGCGACAAGGGTTATTTTTTGATGGTCGAAGGCGGTCGTATTGACCATGCCCTGCATGGCACTAATGCCAAACGTTCACTACAAGACACTATCGCCTTTGATAATGCGATCAAAGCCGCTTTAGACAAAGTGAAACAAACTGATCCTGATCTCAAAAACACCTTAATCGTGGTCACAGCAGACCATGACCATACCCTAACCTTTAATGGCTACAACGCCCGTACAGGAAAAACTACAACGACTAATCCGGGGATTTTAGGCTTAAGTTATTTATATGCTGTTGCCAACACAGCTGCCGCACCAAATCGCATTTTGGCGGATGGAAAACCACATGCTCCTGCCCTTGATGTAAATGGCAATAATGGATCAGTACTGGTATTTGGTAATGGTGGTGGTCCTCGTCCGACTTCTCGTGTCAACATTTCTGAACAAGATGCTGCTTCTGATGATTATCTGCAAGAAGTTGGGATTCGCATGGGTGCACCTGGTTCTGAAACCCATGGTGGTGGTGATGTCATGCTATATGCAGAGGGTGCAGGTTCATCGATATTTAAAGGAACACGTGATAACACTTGGGTCTTTAGCAAATTAAAAGAAGCTTTTGGGTTCTAAATTCTGATCTATTTAAAACCTCAGCGAGGTATATCTAGCTGAGGTTTTCTTGCTTATACAGGGTTATTTATGCGTTTTATTATCACTGTTTTATTTATCTTCTTCATCCATACTGTTCAAGCCGCACCAGTGCTTAAAGCGACCATTAGCCGAGAGTCTCAAGTGATCGGCAATGATGGTGTTACCCACACTTCAGTATTTCAAGAACACATGTATCGTGATCAAAATAATGTTTGGCTTGAACGAGTGCTTCCAAAACATCATCAACATTCAACTGATGCTAAAAATAAACCTAGCCATAAACACCTAGATTTATCTGAAACGGCACAACATTATTTTCTCGACAATAAAAAATCAACACGACTCAATTTGGTTTTGCCTGAGGATAAAACTGTCATTCATTTACAAACTGTAGATATTGAAATGCTGGGTTTGACTAACTGCTGGACTTGTGTCTTTTCCATTTTTGATTCCCGATCAGTGAAAAAAATGAAAATCACTCAACAAGGTAATGGCTATACATGGTATGAGAGCCAAAATGCAAAAAATAAGATTAAAGTAAAATGGGACAATAAAAATAATTTAGCGCTGATCATCGATATTCGCAGCTTAAATGGGCAAAGTTACAGCTTGACCAAAACCCACATCCAACAAGTGAATATTACGCCACCATGGACTCAATATGGCAAATTCATCTCGAAGGAATATGCAGATTTTGGGGATTGAACTATAGCTGATTAAAGTATAAAAAGCTTAATCTAACTGGAACATATTTTTATTTGGCTGATGTTCAATATTTCCTAAGCCCTCTTCCAAATTAACAACTTTCTAATAAAAGATTGGACATCAACCGAATTTTTTTAATAAAAATTTTAGTTTGATTTTATGAAAAATCCAACCGACCTAAATAAATAGATCAGCATAGTTCACTCATTCATGAGTAATTCATAAATTTAATTAGGACGTGAGCCTTCAAATGCATTTTGTAATAAACGGCGAATTGCATTTTTTTCTATAGCTTCAGGATTCCAATATGGATTGGATAATGCAATTTCCGTTGCCTTATCCAAATCTGATTCAGTTAATCCTAATTCTGCCAAAGATCTCGGTCCGTCAAGCTCATTAACCAGATCAAATAATGCATTTGCTGCTGTAGTTTCTTTTGCTCCTAGTGCTCTTTTAATCCTATCCATCGCTTCAGGAACAGCTTGCTGGTTATAAGCAATGGCATGTGGTAACACAACCGTATGAGTCTGTGCATGTGGTAAATTAAAACTTCCTCCTAAGGTATGACAAAGTTTATGATGAATCGCCATGCCGACATTTCCTAGCACATAACCACACAGCCAAGCGCCATATAAACATAAACTGCGTGCTTCAATATCTTGATCATTTTGCTTTAGAAGTCTTAATCCATCTGCCAAAGCCTTAATTCCCTCTTCAGCCAACAAAGACATAATCGGATTACCATTTTGAGCGTATAAACCTTCTGCTGCATGTGCTATGGCATTGATACCACTCGTAATAGACATATTTAATGGTAAACTTAATGTAAGTTCAGGGTCATAAATTACTGTTTTTGGCAAAACTCGAGGGTCGTTTCCTGTTTTCTTAATACCATTTTCCGTGATGCCATAAACAGGGGTCATTTCCGAACCTGCATAAGTGGTTGGGATCGCAAGTATCGGCAGGTCATCCTCTAAAGCAATTGCTTTCCCTAAACCTGTCGTTGATCCGCCGCCTACAGCTATCGCACAGTCGGCACCTAATGCTCTTGAGACATTTATTGCTTCTTTCGCTGTTTCAATGGGTACATGCATAACTGCTTTAGGGAATATTCCTACACAAGAATGCCCTAGCAAATCAGATATCTTCTCTGCTAACTCAACCTGTTCAGGTGTACATAAAATTAATGCCTTTTTTGCCCCTAAAGCTTTAATTTCAGCTTTTAAATTTTTAAGAGAACCTACTCCAAAAATTACTCTGCTTTGCGGAACATCATAGATAAATTCTTTTTTCACATTTAATCTCCTTATGGCAACGGTGTTGGCTGATAGGCATAAAATAACCACTCGTTATTTTCTTTTCTCCAAATTGCTAATGATTTATTCTTTAAAATTTTTTGAATATTTCCAGCAAGGACTTCACAATGCATTTCACCAAAGACCAGTGCAATATCACCAATAATTTGAATTTTAGAAATTGGGTGTTCGATCCACTTATAATCATAAAAGCCATCAAACAATTTATCTAAGTACGATTGTTTTGAATCAGTGATTCCACTGGTATGCGTATAAGTCATTTCAGGATGAACCAGTTTGGCAAAATCTTTATAACGTCTTTCAACGATTGACTTAAACCGTTCATCCTCAAGTTTTTTGATTAGAATATCTTCCATTAGATTGATTACACTTTTAAATAACTCAAGATTTAATTCATCCTATCTTTTATAAAAAATTTTAAAAATAACGATTTAGGAAATTATATTTTCATAATTGAAAGAATATTTTTTATTAAATTTATTTATTAAAAATCAAAGAATTATAAAAAATCACAAACATACTATCTAAAATATTTTTCATAAATAAACTCTGCTTTCTTTTATTTTTTCTTATATTTAATACTAAATAAATTCTAGTATTTTTTGATTTACACAAATTAAAAGGATCCTAAATAAGCACCCTTTTAATTGATTATAATCACAAGAAAGTTATATTACCCGTTGAATAATCATGGCGATGCCTTGACCCACACCGATGCACATTGAACACAAAGCATATTGCCCTTGAATCTGTTCAAGTTGGTTGAGGGCGGTTGTCACCAAGCGAGCACCTGATGCACCCAATGGATGACCTAAAGCAATCGCACCACCATTCGGATTGACCCGTGCATCATCATCTGTCAAGCCTAAATCACGAGTCACCGCTAAAGCTTGGGCGGCAAAGGCTTCATTCAGCTCAATCACATCCATCTGCGCTAAACTCAGATTTGCCTGTTGAAGTAATTTCTTGATCGCTGGTGCAGGTGCAAATCCCATGATTCGAGGTTCTATACCCACGGTTGTCGCTGCAATGATTTTGGCACGTGGTTTTAATTGATACTGTGTAACGGCTTGATCTGATGCGATCAGTAAAGCGGCTGCACCATCATTAATTCCTGAAGCATTGCCC
>NZ_LBNA01000016.1:0-18458 GCF_001005515.1 Acinetobacter sp. Ag2 | reverse complement strand
AAGCGAATATACCTAAAAAATCCAATAGCCAATCAAACAATGACCATATGGATTGGTATTTATATAAAATCAGGCACTTAGTAGAAAATATGTTCTGTAGATTAAAGCAATTTCGAGGAATAGCCACACGATACGACAAGTTAAAACGGAACTATGAAAGTTCTGTTGCATTAGCTTGTATATTTTTATGGCTCCCCTAGTAGGTTAAATTATGCACTCTAAATGTCAAAAGACCCTAATTAAAATTTAATTAAGTATCAAAATAAGTGGAAAAGTTAAGTGATGTTTAAGTGGGTTAAGTCAGTTTTAATAGATTGGAATAAATCGTTTTTTATTCGGATAATTGAATCAATAGCATTTATTTTTGCACTCAAATGTTAACTTTTATCCGTTTTTTCAGCATTTGTATGGGATTTATACACAAGCGTTAAAGACTGTTAGTATTGTGGTTTATGTGTGTTTTATCGCATTTTTTCTTTACAATTGATATAGATGTATCATGATTTTTAATTTAGGTTTATGCTTGGGTTGAATTTTTTTAAAAGTTACTTTTATTTTTAAATTCAAATATTCAGCATGCACTTGTGAATAACAATTGTCATGGATTTTGTGGGTCGTCTTGCAATAGTTTTTAGTTTAAGTTTATACATTTTTAGTCAAATTGATGCAAAAATTAACTTGAATAGGAAATGATGATTTAGAACCGATGTATACTATCAATGCAACGTCTGTTTAAAAGAGTTCTCGATGCTTCCTTTATATATAACCAGCGGTGAGCCTGCTGGCATTGGACCGGATATTAGTTTGGATTTGGCAGATCGTGTTGATGATCGTCCAGTAGTGGTATTGGCTGATATCAATATGCTGAGAGATCGTGCCAAAATTTTAAATAAAACGATTCAGTTGATCGAGTATCAAGGACAAAAGCAGGGTTTGGCAGAAGGTCAGCTTTACGTCGAGCATGTTCCTTTAAATGAGGATGTTGTCTTAGGGGAACTTAATCCACAAAACTCAGCCTATGTGATCGAACAATTACGCCGAACGGCTTATTACGCAATGCAAGGCTTTAGTGTTGGTGTGGCAACAGGACCTGTCCAAAAGTCAATTATTAATGATGCTGGAATATATTTCAGTGGGCATACTGAATATTATCAAGAGTATGCAGGTGTAGATCGTGTGGTGATGATGCTTGCTACCAAAACTCTGAGAGTCGCATTGGTCACCACGCATCTTCCACTGCGCGACGTTGCTGACGCCATCACTAAAGAACGCCTACATCAAATTATCGATATTCTGATTCATGATTTAAAAACAAAATTCAAAATTAGTCAGCCGCGCATTCTGGTCTGTGGACTAAATCCTCATGCAGGAGAAGGTGGGTATTTAGGGCATGAAGAAATCGATACGATTAATCCAGTACTTGAAAGCTATCGTGCACAAGGTATACAGCTCAGTTTAAGTATGCCCGCAGATACTTTGTTTACGCCAGATAATTTAAAAAATGCGGATGCAGTTTTAGCGATGTATCACGATCAAGGTTTACCTGTGTTAAAATCACAGGGGTTTGGTGAAGCCATCAATATTACTTTAGGTTTACCTTTTATTCGTACATCTGTCGATCATGGTACTGCATTACATCTTGCGGGTACTGGGCTTGCAAAGAGTTCAAGTTTACATGTCGCAGTTGATTTGGCACTTGACCTTGCCCGATCAAATTAATTGGTAAACAAACTTATATACCACGTTGGAAATTTTTTATGTATCAAATTAATGCCTTAAACCCAAAAGATGAAGGGCATCATACGCGAAAGCGTTTTGGTCAAAACTTTTTACATGACCAACGTGTAATTGCAAAAATTGTGCGTTCTGTTGCACCACGCACAGGTGACAATATTGTTGAAATTGGTCCAGGTCTTGCGGCACTAACTTCACCTTTGATTGGTGAATGTGATGCTTTAACTGTGGTTGAGTTAGACCGTGATTTGGCAGCAGGTTTACCTGGTCGTGTCCCACATCCTGAGCGTTTAACAATCATTGAAACAGATGCATTAAAATATGACTTTTCTGAGCTGTTTCAACAAGATCGCCCATTACGTGTGGTTGGAAATTTGCCATATAATATTTCGACCCCTTTGCTTTTCCATCTTTTAGAGTTTGGCGATAAAGTCAAAGATATGCACTTCATGTTGCAAAAAGAAGTCGTAGATCGTATTACAGCGGAACCAAATACCAAAGAATATGGTCGTTTGTCTGTGATGATCCAATATTATTGCAAACCTACCTTTTTATTTGAAGTACCGCCTGGCTCTTTTAATCCACCACCAAAAGTAACATCTGCAGTCTTTCGTTTAGAGCCTTATGCAACTAAGCCAATAATCGCCAAAAATGAAAAAGCATTGGCACGTTTGGTTTCGCATGTATTTACCCAACGTCGAAAAACTTTACGTAACAGTTTAAAAGGGATGTTGGTTGAAGATGGTTTTGAGCGGGCAGGTGTTGATCCAATGGCGCGCCCAGAAACATTGAGTCTGGCTCAGTTTGTCGCATTGTCAGATCAAATGGTGGCTTAAAAATGTCACGAGAAAATGTCAGATTTAATTATGTGATTGGTGATGTACAAGGTTGTTTTGAAGCACTGAAAGCATTATTGAAAGCAATACAGTTTGATGCTGATCAAGATTACATTTGGTTTGCAGGTGATTTGGTTGCGCGTGGTGAAAACTCAGTAGGTGCATTACGCTTTATTAAAAAACTATGCGAGCGAGGCTGCGCTGCAACAGTGTTGGGGAACCATGATTTAAATTTACTGGCAGTTGCTCGTGGGATCAAAAAACTTAAAGACAAAGATCATATTGATGATGTCATTCACGCTTTGGAAAGTGATGAGTTGATTGACTGGTTACGTAAGCAGCCTTTGTGTCTTTTTCCAAACCCTCAGACTATTTTGACGCATGCTGGTATTCCCAATATTTGGGATGCAGAACAAACTGCTGTTTTGGCAAAAGAAGTCGAAACTGTATTGGCGGATGATGATTTTGACGTACTCGATTCATTTCTAAAAGAGATGTATGGTGCTGAACCTGCATTGTGGGAAGATAATTTACAGGGCAATGCACGACGACGCTGTATTACCAATTATCTTACCCGTATGCGTTTAACCGATGCTCAAGGTCGTTTAGAGTTTAGTTTTAAAGATGCGCTGGATGAACCGATGCCTGAAGGATTTCAGCCTTGGTTTGAGTTTGAATCAAAGACTGCTCAAACGCATCAGATTATTTTTGGACATTGGGCTGCTTTGCAAGGTAAAAGCATCAGTTCACAAATTCAAAATGTGGATGGTGGCTGTGTATGGGGGCATCAATTGATTGCATATCGACTAGAAGATAAAGAAATTTTTAAAGTTGATAATCCAGTGATGTGATCTGAATAAAGCCACATCCAGTGGCTTTAGTTTTAAATATGGTTTATCTGATTTTAAGATAATATTTAAATAACAACAACTTAGATTTTAATTTAAAAATCCATTTGATTTAAAATACAATGAATTTAGAAATTAAGTGCGACAAGGTTGAAATTAGAATAACATATTAAAAAAGAAAAAAAGTATAACCGCTACTGTTGGCATTAAGCCTCATCCGTCACAGTACCAAACCTTTACAACTCTGAGAGATGCAAAAGCATGGGCGCAAGAATTAGAATTAAAACTAAGTCCTAATAAATTTACAAATGTATTTGAGTTCACAGGTGAACAAGGTAAACGTGACAGTATCATCGTGGTTGCTCAAATTTTTCCAGAGCTCACCGCTCGTTTGGTGGATCTGTGATAAGCGTTATCCCTCTCGGGAGGTTTTTTTGAGAGCAACTTAGTACCAAAAATAACTAATTTAGGATTTTTTAGTGATACAATAGACATTTACTTATGCCGTTTTGGATAGTTATTAAGTTGTAACTATTGAATACTGTTTTAGAGTAAAGTTAATTGAATTTTATATATAAAACAATACTTTATGTGGGTGGTTGAGATTTTTTAGTAATATAATAGCTATTAACAAAAGAATTCTTACTGATACCATAGATGTTGACCTATGCCATGTTTAATGGGTATTATAAGCATGTAGTCGCAGCGCGGTATAAATAATCCACGCCTAGACCGAGGTACGATAAATCCTGCGATAATCGTAAACTTACTGTAAGTAAGTTGCCTCTAGGTGCCGCACCTGAATTCTAGAGCCTCTAAAATTATTTAGAGGCTTTTTTAATACTTGATAATAAATTATTTATGCGAACATTTATATATTTGGATGAGAGTGGTGATTTAGGCTGGAATATGCATGATCCTTATCAAAAAGGTGGGTCAAGCAGAATGCTAACCTTAGCTGCTATTTGTATGCCTGAAGAAAAATCTAAATATATTCAACGTATCGTACGAGCATTATACAAAAAGAGAAATAGACCGCTTAGTAATGAATTGAAGTCTGTTGATTTAAATACAGCAGATAAAGAACTTTTTCTAAGACTAGTGGCAAAGCTGCTCTCAGAACACAAAGATATCCAATTGAGATCAATTACGGTTCATAAAGAGTATGTAAATTCAAAAATGAAGAAAGACCCAAACGTTTTGTATAACTACATGATTAAGTGTTTGTTATTAAAACCAATATGTGAATCAAAATTCGTAGATTTCATGCCTGATAGACGTAGTGAAAAAGTCAATACAAAATGGAATATGGGTGAGTATTTAAACCAAATGATTTTAGAGCAATCTATTGAACATTATGTGGAAAATCAATCTTGTAATGTATCACCTATGGATAGTTCAAAATGCTTGGAGTTGCAGTTCATAGACTTTTATGCTGGATTGGTTTGGTCAGCATATGAGTTTAGGGACTCTAAAGCCAGAATGTTTATGGCTGGTGCGAGAGTAACAAACCACAAGTTATTCTTTCCACTTGAAATAAAGTAGGCATACAAGAAACCAAACCCACTCACCAGAGTGGAATGCTGATCAGTTAAGACAAAAAAGTTAAAATGCGGTAAAAATGAGTGTATATAAATATGCTCATTTTTTTATGACTTTATCTCAAAATCTAGAACTTATCTCTCAACAATCCCCTTTAACATTGGCTCATTTTAGTGAGCTGATCGATTTAAATTGGATTGAACAGAGCCTGCAACAGACAGGGAAAGCATCTATTCGAAAAAGAAAACCCCCTGCTGAACATGTGGTTTGGCTGGTGATTGGACTTGCCTTATTTCGTGATCAACCCATTTGGTATGTCGTACAACAATTACAACTTGTGTTTGGAACAACTCACTATTGTGCTCCTAGCGCATCTGTACAAGCCAGACAACGTCTAGGTTTAGAACCCCTGAGTGTTTTATTTTCAACCTTAAGTCAGGCTTGGTTTAAGGATGCACAACAACAGTATCCAGATTTTCATGGGCTTCAGATATGTGCTGTTGATGGCGTGGTCTGGTCAATGCCTCTTACAGATGAAAACTTTAAATACTTCTGTTCATCCAAAGGTAAAACAGCTATCGCGCCCTATCCACAAGTGAGAGCAACATGTTTGGTTAACACCAATACTCACGAAATTATTGACGCCAAACTTGGCAGTATGGATCAGGGAGAACTCTCGTTAGCTCATCAGTTATTGGTTCCATCTGGTTGCGCTCGGCTTTTTTAAAATCGAATTGATTTTTATCTTTACAAACCATGGCACTGTCATGATTGCATTTTAAGACAAATTTTTCAGGCAACTGATCAAAGTTAATTTCATTAAAACAATGATATACACCAAGCAGTGGTACCACATGTGAAATGCAAATCTTATCTTCAATCAATTGTCTAACCGTAAGTTTGTCAGCCAGTGCGGTATAAAGAGAATTTCGCTCAAAAATCATCCTCGAAGTTACTTTTTCATTGAAACTTTGTGGATGATACAAGTTCGGAAGATATCCTAATTTTTGTACGAATCTTTTGCTTAGGTAGGTTTTATCTGGAACAAAATAAGTTCTGATGATTTTTGCGAGATAGGTGAGATGGTTATACATATCGATGCAACCATGTTGGACATGGTGCATATATAAATAGCCAAAGCTTAATATTCCTTTAAAAATTTGCGTAGAGTTGAATTTTATAAAACAGGTTTTATCGGGAAATTAAACATGTAAATGATGGATAAAAGAGATCAGCTTTAGCTATTTGATGATGGCAAATATGTATGATGCCGTGTTTTATGTTTAAAGATTAAGTGATTTTAACGAGATGCTGTCTCAATTTGCGTTATACACAAAGCAGGACTTTAGTCCTGCTGAGCTGAAATAGGTGACTGTTTGGGGTTTAAATCCAATGAGTAGCTCATTATTTATTAGCACATTGAATTGAGCTTGAAAGGATAATTATTCCATTCTAATCCATGTTTGACTGCGACCAATCATTGATATTCCAATATAGCCACGTAGTGTAAGTCGGTTACCACTAGCATTTAGGCGTGCTTTACCATGATAAATTTTGCCTCCACGAGGATCGAGAACTTCACCGCCGATATAATTGTTGGGGTCTTTAGGATCAACTTTCATTTTTTGCAAAATGGTCAATCCTATAATTGGCTTATTGGTAAATGGAGCAGGGCAGTTATGACATTGGGTTAAAGGCACTTCACCAGGAGCAGGAAAATCTTTAATGATTTTTCCAGCATAAGTATCGTCTTTTTGTTTTTCAATTTGAATATAAGCACGGACATAACCTGTTTTGTCATCCACCGTGCGCCAAGTTCCAGTAATATCAGCGGCATGTGTCCAGCTGACGATACTAAACAGCATACAACAGAAAAATCCTTTTTTCATCAGCATACCTACTTTGTTGTTTGAATAAAAGAAGTAGAGATTCGCGAATTAAATTATTCACGAATCCAGGTTTGACTACGACCAAGTGCCGAAACGCCGACATAGCCTCTTAATAATAAACGATTGCCATTTGGGCTGAGTTTGGCTTTCATTGAATAGATTTTACCTGTCAATGGGTCAATAATTTTGCCACCCACATAATCTTCATCACTGCTTTGTTTTAGATTTTTCAGTACATCCATACCCAAAATAGGCTTATTGGTATAAGGCTCGGGGCAATCTACACAGGTTTCTTTTGGCGTATAACCTGGTCGTGGCGTTACCTTGATGATTTTACCCGTATAAGTCCCGTTAGACTCTTTTCGTATTTCAAGAATGGCTTTTGATGAACCCGTTTTATCATCAATATTTTTCCAGATACCCGTGATATCTTTTGCCATACTGCTACAGCTTAAAATGGAAAATAATGTCCCTAAAATAAACTTATTAAACCTCATTTCTTGATTCCTTATCAAAATGGGGAAGTATAGTTCATATTAAGCTGAATAATTACCCTGTGCAATCACGTGAAAAGTTAAATAAATCACACTTATTTAAGAAACAGTATGAAGGTTGGCAACCAGATTGCGGTAAAGACCGCATTTACAGCCATACCAAATGCAGCATAACGCCCTGCAACCGCGCCACGTTGCCATGCTTGCGCAGTTCCGATGGCATGTGCAGCTAGCCCCAAAGCTAAGCCTGACGCGCGTTCGTCATTTATATTACGTAAAATAATCGATGAAAATGCAGCACCAATTACACCTGATAAAATGACGATCAAAATTACTAAAGTGACTGGCGAGTGCAATAAAGTTGCAATATTGATCGCAATCGGCGTTGTTACTGCTCGTGTTGCAAAAGCCATAATCGTCGGTTCAGACATGTGTAATAAATAAGCCAAGCTCATGGGTAAAGCGACAGCACTGATACTGGCAAAGACTAAAATACCTACGATAGATTTTAACGGTAAATCATCATAACGCATTGCAGCCAGAGGAATCGCTAAAGCAACAGTGACATAACCCAAGAGGTGACTAAATAGCCCATTCATATCGGTATTGTATTTTTCATAAGGAATTTTAAATAACATTAAAATCCCAATGACAAAAAACATGCCTATCACCAGTAATGGTACTTGAGGAAAACGCTTATTGATGGGTTTTGCAGCAAGATAAGCAATTAAAGTGATTAAAAAACCAGTCAGTACACTTAACATATGTTTCTCCTATAACCACTTTTTTGCCATTTTTGCATAAATCCATAATGGAATCAGCGTACTAACAAACATAATCACTAAAAATAATGGAATTTCTTTGCCCATGCTCACCAGCATGATCAATGAGCCTGCACAGATAGGCAGAAATGCAAAGCCACTTTCTTTCATTAATTTATTGTTGGTATCGACCAGTCGCGCTGGAATTTTTTTGAATTTACGCCAAACAACCAAAACAACCAATAAGCTTAATAAGCCTGTTAAATTGCCCAGTTCTGGGTGATTAAATTGCGACATGATAAATACTGAAGCTTCACGAAAAAAGATGATGAGTCCTAACGTGAAGATCCAAGCTTGCCAATCGATAGCTTTTAACTGATCCATGTGTGTTTATTTATAAAATTTGACCTTTCACGTTTTAACCGATTTAGCGCTTTATTTCAAACTCTTCTAATGGTCTTTTAAACTGTTGGGCTTTCTCTCCAAGAATTTCATCAATCGGTAAATGTGCCTGTTTAATGAGCTGCTCAAGTTTATGCGGAGCAATGGCAATGCTCAAAAGGAGTTGACCGTCATCATCATAATGTTCGGATTTAATCACATTCAATTCATAAAGCTGATTTTTGAGTTTCCCATAAGCAGGTTTTAAGCGCAGTTCAAATTTTTGAATTTGTCCCATTAAACATTCATGCACTGCTCTACGAAGCAGGTCTAAGCCTTTTTTGGTATGGGCTGAAACATAAACACGCTCGGGTTGGTGAGGTTTGGCATAAATGATTTTTGCTTCATCATGACTTTGGTCAATTTTGTTATACACCCTAAGCGTTGGAATATCAGCACCAATTTCTTTTAATACGGTTTCAACCGCATCGATTTGCTCCATCATGTCTGGACTACTGGCATCGATCACATGTAACAACAAAGTTGCCTCTAAGGTTTCTTCTAGAGTAGCTTTAAAAGATTCGACTAAAGAATGAGCGAGATTGCGCACAAAACCAACAGTATCTGCAAGAACCAATGTGCCAATACCATCCCAATCCAAACGACGCAATGTTGGATCTAATGTTGCAAAGAGCTGATCTGCTGCATAAACATCACTGTTTGCCAAAATATTAAACAGTGTTGATTTTCCTGCATTGGTATAACCCACTAAGGAAACGGTTGGAATATTGGCTTTTTGACGCGCTGCACGCCCCTGAACTCGTGTTTTACGAACTTTTTCAAGACGATCTTTGAGTTGCTCCATACGAATACGCAATAAACGGCGATCTGTCTCAAGTAATGTTTCACCAGGTCCACGTAAACCAATTCCTCCTTTTTGGCTATCTAAATTGCTTCGACTACGCACCAAACGAGAAGACAAATGATCAAGCTGAGCCAACTCAACTTGTAATTTACCTTCATGTGTACGTGCACGTTGTGCAAAAATATCCAAAATTAAACCAGTACGATCGATGACACGGCATTTTAAAATGCGTTCTAAATTTCTTTCCTGAGCAGGGGATAGGGCTTGGTCAAAAATCACCAATTCAATTTCATCATTCTCGACTTGCTCAGCAATTTCTTCTGCTTTTCCTGTACCAATAAAGAATTTTGGATCAGGTTTAATCCGTTGTACGGTTAAATGGTCTTGAATCTCTGCCCCAGCAGACTTTGCCAACAAGCGAAATTCTTCTGGATCTAAATCTTCTAAGATTTGAACATTTACTGTGACTAAAATGGTTTTTTCACCACCTTGACTTTGATCAACATATTCCACAGATAATACAACTCAGCCATTGCTTCGATAAAAATTCATTCTAAAGGATATTGCAGTGTAAATCCTGAATGAGTGTTGGTGTAATGAAATAAAATTGCAAACAATAAGCGAGATGTCCGTTTTAACCGATAAAGAACGGGCTTAACAGATGCTATAAAAAGATCATATTCTTGAAAAAATTTGATCTATTTAAAATGATAGAGCACCGATTATAATCATCAGTAGTGAGGTAAATTTTACTAAAGCGATTTAAGGTCAATGCAAGTTGAATATGATTTGTATACAATAGCCGTGGTTTAATATGAAATATATTCTGTTTAGTGAATGTCTATGACTCAACAACAAGCAATCAAAAAGTCAAAATCATCGAATTTAAGTGCTTTATCTAAAGTTTTTTTATATGGTAAAAAATTAGTATCAAGTACATCTGCTGTTGCAGAAGGCTTTTATCTCGTTTATCGCCATCAATTATATAAAGATCCGAATAATCCAAAAAATACCCGTTACGTTCAATATTTTTGTCGCCGTTTGAGTGAAGTGTTCAATGTGGATGTGCGTGTCCATGGTGATATTCCACGTGAACCTGCATTGTGGGTGAGTAATCATATTTCTTGGTTAGATATTGCTGTTCTTGGCTCAGGCGCACGTGTATTTTTCTTGGCGAAGGCTGAAATCGAGAGTTGGCCAGTCTTTGGAAATCTTGCGAAAGGTGGTGGTACATTATTTATTAAACGTGGTTCTGGGGACTCTGTTCGTATTCGTGAACAAATTGCAGATTTTTTACGTAAAGATATTCCTGTATTGTTTTTCCCAGAAGCAACAACGACAGATGGATCAAAAGTTAAAAAAGTTCATGGGCGTATTTTAGGCGCAGCCATTGAGGCTAAAAAGCCTGTTCAAGTCTGTGTAATTTGCTATGTCAATCAAGATGGAAAATTAGATAGCGTGGTTCCATTTATTGGTGAAACTGGTTTTGTTGAGCATGTACAAGCCGTTTTAGAAATGCCTAAAGTAGTGGCACATTTAAAAACCTTTCCCGCTATTCCTACAGAAGGACATACTGTTGAAACGCTGACTCAACAAGTCCAAGAAATGATGCAAAAAGGTTTGGAAGACTTACAGAAAGAAGTTCTTACAATAGACTAGTTTTCAACAGGTTATTGTATTTTTCTTCATTAAATCAATGTGCGTAGGCGAAGCTTCACTTTGCTCACCCATGTTTAATTTCACTGTATTCTTGCGCTACAAACCCAGCAGCGCTTTGTTTTTAGTCATATACACCACTCAACATGGCGACATTCATGTCGTCTCATGATAGAAAGATCATCTATATGATTCAAAAGTACGAAATAAATGAATCAACAAAAAGGTTTAACAATTTTCTAGACTTACATAAAGCCTTCGATCGGCAACCATGAAATCACTTTAATGCCAGCTTTTTGCCACCATTTCATTTTGGGTTCTTTTCTAAGCGTAACAATGCCTTGAGGCGTTTCTTTCAGCCAGTTGATTTTGTTTTGTGAGTCCAAAACTAATTTATAGGCATATTTTTTTAAATGCTCATCCATGGTTTTATGTACCGCATTGGCCAATGGCGGGCTATTGATAATCACCCCAATTTCTGTGTTTAAGTTGGCGGAACGTGGATCAAAATTAAAAGAACCAATAAATACTTGTTTATTGTCGATCGCCATCAATTTAGCATGCAAACTTGAACGGCTTAATCCTTTTAAACTGACTTTTGCTTTTTTTGAGATTTCTTCTGAATTGGCATATAAATTTTCCTCAGAGACAGCCGGAAGGAATTCATATAGCTCTACACCATTTTTAAGCAAATCATCACGGTATTTAGCATAAAACGCGTGGACTAGCGCGACATCATTGGCTTTAAATGAATTGGTCAAAACACGAACTTTGACACCTTCTTGTGCCAGTTCAATCAGTTTTGCTTCTCCCTTTTTCTGCGGCACAAAATAGGCAGAAATGAGATCTACACTTTGCGTGGGGATATCTAAACGTTTAACCATCTGAAAGTTGAGATGTTGTTCTTTTTTTGCTTTCGCCTGAATTTTATCTGGTGCGTCTTTTACGACTTCCGCTTTAACCCAATCGAGTTGGATATTGTGATGCAACCATTCATCAAAGGCATGTGTGCGATTACTTAAATTTAAATAATTTTGCACCGTTATTTCTTGGTAGTGGTGAGTGAGTTGTTGTTTTAAGTTGTCATAACGCAGGGTATAAGTATTGTGATTGACAATATTTCTGACAGGATAAGCATAGCTGTGATTCCAATATTCATCAAATGAATGGGTAATATCATCTACTGCTTGTCCAACCAACATGACATCAACATCTGAAAATTGGTAGTTGTCACTGACATTATAATATTGATTACTCATATTACGTCCGCCAATCAAAGAAATCTGATTGTCAGCAGTAAAGGTTTTATTATGCATTCGTCGATTGATACGTTTTAAATCCAGTACCATGTCAATCGGGCGCAAGCTTCTAAAACGATATGGGTTGAATAATTTAACTTCAATGTTTGGATGCTGATCCAATGCGAGATAGACACCTTCCATCTGCTTGGCATTGTTATCATCAATTAATAAACGAACTTTAACACCACGATCCGCCGCTTCAATAATTTTATATAAAGCCAATGAACCAATTTTGTCATTGTCCCAAATGTAATATTGTAGATCTAATGTTTTTTGTGCTTTTTCGATCAGATTAATACGCGCTGCAATGGCTTCAAGAGGATCATACAGAACGTGATAACCTGTTAATTCTGGATTTTGACTTTTTAAGGGGTTAATAATTTTTGCCAAAGAAGTGTCTTTGGTGTCTATATCATAGGCATATTCTGGCTTGATATTTTGCTGTTTTGGTAAAGTAGAGCATGCCGAAAGACTTAGAAATAAGCACGAGCTGAGAACAAGCACCCAGTTTTTAAACTGTTGATTGTCATCTTTTTGCTGTAATTGAGTATTACGATTGATCGTTCGTTGCATAATATTTTCTAAGATTTTTCAGAGCTAGAGTATAATTGTCTTCATTGAAAAGATAAATAATGAGATGACAAGTACATGGTACTTGAGAGATTGAATATGTTTCCAACCCTAACGATAACCTCAATTTTTTATCTCTGCTTTATTGTGCTTGCCATATGGGGAGTCAGCCAAGCATGGATAAGCCAATCTAGAACTGAAACAATCCATCCTTTTAAGTCTTTCGTCCATTTGTTGGCATTTTACCTGTCTTATTTATTAATTCCGTTGTTGTTTTTTAGCATTTATGCAGGTTGGATTGGAATATTTTCCTTACACGAAAGTATTTTTGTTTTCATATTGAGCGCTTTATTGATATATGCACGGTTCATTGAACCGCACACGGTACATGTCAAACATTTATCTTATGCTCTAGGACAATCACAACGTTTTGTACGACCTGTCAAAGTTGCATTGTTAGCAGATTTACATATCGGGCTTTTTTCAGGGCATGAACGTCAACTTAAAAGTATCGTGAAAAAAGTCAACTTAGCACAACCTGATTTTGTTGTGGTTGCAGGGGATTGGACTTATGAGCCTGAAAATAAACTGGTCGAAGAACTCGCCATTTTAAAAGAGATTCAAGCACCTGTTTATTCTGTCAATGGTAACCATGATGAACAATATCCTGGACCACCTATTCAAACGTTGCTGGCAAAAGCATTACAAGCCAACAATGTAATGGACATTGAAGGAAAAATTGTTGAGTTCGATGACTTTCGTTTAATCGGGATTGGAGACTTATGGGCTGGTAAAGCCGATATGCGATATATGCCAGAATTACCTCAAGATAAACCGTGGCTAATTTTATCGCATAATCCCGACACAGTGGATATGGTTCCGCAATTACCGACACGTCCATTAATGCTGTCTGGTCATACACATGGTGGACAAGTTGAACTGCCGTGGTTGACCAGCTACGTAATGAAAAAAGTGTCGATCTTAGGGCATAAACGTGGCTTATATCAGCATGAGAATGCAGATGTTTTTGTCAGCGTGGGCACTGGCATGGTGGGCGTACCATTTCGCTTTAGAGTACCACCAACCATTGATATTATTGAATTATATTAATTTCAAATGTTTTTAAGTCTTAAAATAATAGAAGGCGACAACGCCGATCAGCAATATAAATCCTATCAGTAGCCAGATTGAGCTGGATTTATTTTGATGGTTTAAGTCTTCAACACCTGCTGGGGTGAATGAATGAGGTGAAGCGCTGGTATCTTGAGATGAAAAGGTTTCTTGCGAGTCTTTATTTTGTGATTGTCCTTGCCTAAAACTTTCAGCAAACTTAGACAATGCATCAGGTTGAGTTAAATCAATATTGAATTGTTTTTTGATTTCTTGCCAATCTGGATGTTGGTCATCAATTTCGACGACTTTTCCTTCCTTATTTGTCATTTTCACTTTACTGGAAGAAAAATTAAACTCAAAAGATTTATGTTCTACCGCTTTCATTTCTTTATTGAATTCAGCAGAATTGGCAAACACAATTTGCGGATTTTCCTGAAAACTTTTCATCGCTTCATCAGATTGGCTGAGTGCATGTACTAAATTCTTTGATGCAATTGGGCTTAAATGAAGTTGTTCAATTAAAAGTTGTTCTGCTTGATCATATTGACTCAGTTTCATTAGTGTAAAGAATTCTTGTAATTGTTGTGGGTTAAGTTGATACATAGTGCCCTCAAAATACTGATTAATCTTGATGTAAAAGATGGGTAAATAAAATTTTAGAACTTTGTTTAAACATGATTAGATGTATGTTTTTCTTAGCGGGTGCTTAACAAGTAGAGTATGAATGCAATAATGATTACGATAACAATGATAAACAAAGGTGAACGTTTTTTCTTCGATTGATCTTCAATTCCTACCAATGGGCTTGCTGAGACGCTTGGACGAGTGTGCGCGTGAAGCGTGGCATCTGTTGTGGTTTGCTGAGTTCTTGTTTGCATGGCGTTCAGATAATCCGTTGCTGAATCATAGCTTGCCCCACCACCAAACTGATCCATAATATCATCCCAGTCAGGATGCTGTTCATCAATGCGTTCTTTACGACCATCTTGATATAAAATAAAAATTTCACCTGTGCTGTAGTTGGTTTGAATAGATTTGTACTGAGGATGAGAACGCTGATAAAAATCCTGGTCAGATTCAAAGTCGAGAATGTTAGAATCAGGATTCTCAGCTAATTCCTCCACAAAATCTTTAGCATCTTTTAGACCCAGATGACTTTGGTCCATGACCAATTTTATTGCTTCAATCTTACGACCTTGTTGGATGAGCGATAGAATTTCATGATGTTGTATCGGTTGAGGCGTATTTAAATCATCTGTGTTCTGATGAGCGTATTCACTGTAAAAAAATTGCGCCTGATTTTCAAATTGATCAACAAAGTCTTTGGACTCTTTTAAACCTAAATTTGAGTGATCTTTAACATATTTAACTGCTTCAACTTTACGGTTTTGTTGAAGAAGTAAACGAATTTCCTGCAATTGATGATTATTAAAATGTGTCATTGTTCACCTTTGAGTATTGGTTTTAGCACGACTTAGTAACCGCCAGTAAGCCTTAGGAATTTTTATTAATCATAGAATTAATTCATTTTTTATTACAAAACAAAGCCAAATAAAAGTAGTAATTTGTGTGCGAATAGGCAATATTTTAAAACTGTCATAAAGTTTTGTTATTTTTAAAGTCATCCTATTTTTATAACCCTATAAGAGGACTCAGCCATGACTCGTGATTTTGAAAAATTTCCAGAAGATGATAATGGTAATCTACTTTGGCAAATGCACGAAGATGGTGATGATTTAGACGAAATACATGAGCTTGAATTCTCAATGTATTTCAAGACACAGGAACTTGCTGAAAAATGTGCGATTTCTCTGTTACTAGAAGAACAAAAAATATCACTGTATTTAGATGAAGAAGTACATCCCAATGAATGGGTGATTACCATCTATGTCAATCTTTTTCCAGAATATGAGGATATTGTGGACTTAGAACAATGGTTTACTAAGATTGCCGAGCAGTTTGATGGTGAATATGATGGTTGGGGATGTACAACTTATGTCTTTGATATCGAAGAGAGTGATGAGCAACAATTAAATTGAGATCAATTATTTATAGAGCATATCCAAAGAGATATGCTTTTCTTTTTTAAGTTTCAAACTACTAAAGCCATACAAATACCAATAATTTACAGCGCTAAACTGGATTCTTAATGAAAATAATTAATCAAGGATTTGAGAATGAGCAATACGGTCAAATTACATCGTGTTTTTAGTGCACCACCAGAACGTGTTTATAAAGCATTTTTAGACCCAGATGCACTGGTTAAGTGGATGCCACCGCATGGTTTCACCGCCAAAATACATCATATGGATGCCACAGAGGGTGGTTCATATCGAATGTCATTTACCAATTTTTCAACGGGTTCAATTCATTCGTTTGGCGGATCTTATGCGGAACTGATCCCGAATCAACGGATACGCTATTTTGACCGATTTGATAATCCTGAATTGGCTGGTGAAATTGAAGTCATCATTGAAATAAAAAGTGTGTTAGTAGGAACAGAAGTGAATATTACTCAGTCAGGTATTCCTGAAGTAATTCCTGTTGAAGCTTGTTATTTAGGCTGGCAAGAATCGCTGCAGCTTCTCGGTCTTTTAGTCAATCCAACTATTCCTGATCAATAAAAAATAGACCAGTAGAGTTTAATAAAAGTGACAATTTATACAAAGCGTATCTATGAGGAAGTGTCTGAAAAAGATGGAAAACGTATTCTTGTAGATCGTTTATGGCCGCGCGGAATAAAAAAAGAAAATGCACATATTGATGTGTGGCTTAAAGAAATTACACCTTCAAATGATTTAAGAAAATGGTATCACCAAGATAGTGAGCATCGTTGGGACGAATTTAGACTGAAATATAAGGCTGAATTAGAGCAACAACAGGCACATTTAGAACAACTACGACAATGGGGGCAACAGGGTCCAATAACTTTATTAACTGCTGTCAAGAATGAAGATCACAATCATCTGACAGTACTGCTTGAGGTGCTGAATCATCCAGTCTCGTCATGATGTTTATTATTCCTTATATTTGTTAGGGGTTTTAAGTTGATGAAAAATGGATAGATGTTATGATGCTTCTTTTTTAATATTATAGGAGTGAATCATGTCATTGCCTAACTGCCCAAAATGTAGTTCTGAATATACCTATGAAGACGGTGATTTGTTGATTTGCCCTGAATGTAGTTATGAATGGAAAGAAGGTGAGTTATCACAAGCTGAAGAGCAAGTTGTCATCAAAGATGCTGTAGGTAATATTTTGGCAGATGGTGATGCTGTTACTGTCATTAAAGATTTAAAAATCAAAGGTTCATCTTCAGTGGTAAAAGTGGGTACTAAAGTTAAAAGTATTCGTTTGCTTACAGATAGTAGTGATGGTCATGATATCGATTGTAAAATTGAGGGTATTGGTCAAATGAAGTTGAAATCTGAGTTTGTTAAAAAAGTTTAAACCTTTTGCTCACTGATGTTGCCTGAAATTTAAGCTATTTAAGAGAAGATGAAAGCATGCAGGATATTGAGTTTTTACAATACGCCGTGAATCTTGCTAGAGAAAATGTTGAGCAAGGTGGTCGTCCTTTCGGTGCGGTGATTGTTTATCAAGGCGAGCTGGTAAGTACAGGCGTTAATCAGATTTTAGCTCACAATGATCCGACTTCACATGCAGAACTGAACGCAGTACGCCAAGCTTGCCAGAAATTACAGCGTTTATCTTTAAAAGATTGTGTGGTCTATGCAAGTGGTCAGCCTTGCCCAATGTGTTTGGCTGCAATGCGGATGGTTGGCGTGGAGAAAATTGTCTATGCTTATTCCAATTCTGATGCAGAACCTTATGGTTTATCGACTGAACAGGTGGCTGTGCAACTTAGGCAGCCTCCACAAGAGCAAGATGGCTTACAATTTGTTCAATTAAAATTGGATCTGCCTTTTCATTTATATCAAATTTGGCAGCAAAGCAGTAAGTAAGATGTGCTTTAATAGGTTTTTTTCTTAAAATTCAAGTAGCTTTAGAATCACGCATAGATTGATCTATGCGTGATTCAGTTTGAGTTTACGATTTAATGATTTGCTGCAATGGCAATTTTTTCACATTTAAGCGTTGTGCTGCTGCCATAACCATTGCGACATCTTTATATTCAGTGAATTGGTCAGGTTGTACTTTGATCTGATCTTGATCAGATTTTTGTGCAACACTTGCCAATAAAACTTCTAAAATAATGATGATGAAGTTATTGCTTTCAACACGATAAAAAATGATGCTTATGTCCGTTTCAGACATTGAATAGGCTTTTGTATTCGGATTTGATTTTTAAAAAATAACAAGGAAAAGTCAGAATCAATCTAAAAAGTTGAAAGTGAATAAAATAAATTCTGTGATTTCTTTAAGTTTAAATTGTATAAGTAGAATATTTTAAATGATGTATGGTGTATACAATCTATTGATAATTATTAGGGTCTGTTGACATTTA
>NZ_LBNA01000033.1:0-60687 GCF_001005515.1 Acinetobacter sp. Ag2 | reverse complement strand
ATATCATCTATTTAAAGTACAATTAATTGTTTAAAAGCTATTGTTTTCATGCACTCAACATAAAAAAATGATAGGCTTAAGCACAAAAATCAGACATCCTACAGGTCAGATCAATGTTTATCACTACTCAAGCACCACAAGATGACCAAATTTCAAAATTGGTTCCTGTTTTGGCCAACTATTTTCATATTAAAAACATAGAAATAATTTCAACATAGCAAAATCCAGCTTCACGTTCTTTTATCAAACTTTAAATATTCCAATCCCGAGTATGTTCAAGATAAAAAAATACACATTTAAATTTGAAAAATATCACAGATACAACCCACTCACAGCTTGACCAAACCTAGATCGTTTAGAGATACTGCACTATCTTTACCTATTTAAAAAACTAAAATGAAATCGCATGACCCAATGCAAAAAAAACGCATAAATTCAAAAATCTGGATCATTGTTGCAGTGAGTGTTATTGTTTTAGTGGTGATTTTCTTTGCATGGAAATCTTCAAATAAAAAACAAGTTTCTTCACAAAATGTAGATACACCCTCGTCGAATACCAAACCCTCTCTCACCGTTACAGTGGTACAGCCTGAGCTTCAAAATTGGAAACAAAACTTTACCGCCAATGGAAATATTGCTGCTTGGCAAGAAGTCGTCATCGGTAGTGAACTGTCTGGACAGCGCATAACCAAAGTCAATGTCAATGTTGGTGATTCAGTTCAACGTGGGCAAGTACTTGCTGAAATCAATAGCGAAAGTATTCGTGCTGAACTAGCTACAGCAAAAGCCAATTATGCTGAAGCAAAAGCCGTACTTGCAGATGCAATTCTCAATAATCAACGTATCCAACAACTTAAAAATACTGGCGCAATTTCTCAACAGGAAGCTACTCAATATCTGACTTCACGGAATACAGCTCAAGCTCGTCTAGATGCTGCGAAGGCACAAATTGATAGCAATCAACTCCGCTTAACACAAACCCAAGTCATTGCTCCTGATCACGGCGTAATCTCTGCACGTACTGCGACTGTGGGTTCTTTAGCACAAACTGGTCAAGAGTTGTTTCGCTTAATTCGTGATAATCGTTTGGAATGGCGTGCTGAAGTTACCTCCACTGATTTATATAAACTAGCGAAAGGTATGACAGCCCAAATTACCTCGCCTGATCCTTCTCGATCTGCTGTTCAAGGGACAGTAAGAATGATTGCACCTGTGATCGACCCACAAACACGCTATGGTTTGGTCTATGTCGATATACCAACCACTGACGCAGTTCGTATGGGCATGTTTGTTAAGGGCGAATTTGATTTAGGTCAAAAACCCGCTTTAACTGTACCGCAAACCGCTGTTTTGTTACGTGATGGTTTCTCTTATGTATTCATAGTGAATAAAGATAATCGTGTCTCTCAACAAAAAGTCAGCATTGGTAGACGTTTGAATGATCGAGTAGAAATTCTTGATTTACCTGCCAATACTCGAATTGTAGCCTCAGGAACAGGTTTCTTGGCAGATGGGGATTTGGTCAAACTGGGTCAAACCATTCCAGATACCCCGTTAACAAAACAACTTGTGACTCCACAGGAGAAATAATATGAATTTCTCCGCTTGGTCAATTAAAAATCCAATTCCTGGCATTTTACTTTTCATTATGCTCGGATTGGCGGGTTTAATGTGTTTTCATTGGATGAAAATACAACAATTCCCTGATATTGAGTTGCCGATGGTCACTGTTACGGCGGCTTTACCCGGTGCTGCTCCACCTCAACTTGAAACAGAAGTGGCACGTAAAATTGAAAATTCAATTGCTACTCTACAAGGGCTTAAAAATCAATATACCAATATTCAAGATGGTGTGGTTGTCATTACAGCCGAGTTTCAACTAGAAAAACCGTTGCAAGAAGCTGTCGATGATGTCCGCAATGCCGTTTCGCAAGTGCGTTCAGACTTACCAGCGGATTTACGTGACCCCATTGTCAGCAAAATCAATTTATCTGGCTCACCGATCCTGACCTATACCATTCAATCTCCTCGAATGGATGAAGAAACACTATCTTGGTTTGTCGATTACGATATTGCCCGTGCCATGTTAAAAGTCAAAGGGGTTGGTGCTGTTTCTCGGGTTGGAGGGGTTACTCGTCAAGTCGAAGTTGAACTCGACCCTGAAAAACTTTTAGCACTTAACGCGACAGCAACAGACATTACCCGTCAATTAAGACTGATTCAGCAAGAAGCTTCAGGTGGTCAAACCAAAATCGGAGGCAGTGAACAGTCCATCCGTACCATTGCAACCGTTAAAACAGCTGCTGAAATAGGTACTATGGATATCGCACTGAGCGATGGCAGACATATCCGTCTTGATCAGGTTGCTACTGTACGTGATGGCATTGCTGAACGACGTTCTGCAGCTTTATTAAATGGTCACCCTGTTATTGGATTCGAAATTACACGGAGTAAAGGTGCAAGTGAGGTTGAGGTTGAAACAGGCGTCAAAGTAGCATTGGATCAATTAAAAAAAGCTCATCCAGATATCAAAATCACCGAAGCATTTAACTTTGTAAATCCTGTGGTCGATAACTATAAAGGCTCGATGTCGCTCTTGTATGAGGGTGCAATTCTCGCCATTTTAGTGGTCTGGCTGTTTTTACGGGATTGGCGAGCAACCATCATTGCCGCAACAGCACTGCCCTTGTCGATCTTACCTGCTTTGATCGGGATGTACTATCTCGGTTTCACCTTAAATACTGTCACGCTTTTAGCGATGTCCTTGGTGGTTGGGATTTTGGTCGATGATGCTATTGTCGAAATTGAAAATATCATCCGGCATCTCAGGATGGGTAAAACACCCTATGAAGCTGCAATGGAGGCAGCAGATGAAATTGGTTTAGCCGTCATTGCCACAACATTTACCCTGATTGCAGTATTTTTACCGACAGCATTTATGAGTGGTATTGCAGGTAAATTCTTTGTTCAATTTGGTTGGACTGCTTCATTGGCAATTTTTGCCTCACTTTTAGTGGCGCGTTTGCTCACGCCGATGATGTCAGCGTATATTCTCAAACCGTGGATCGGTAAAATAGAAACGCCACAGGTACAAGAAAATCAAATACAACATCCCAATGATCATGGGGATCTTGAGTTAGCACATGATCGTGCAAAAGATGGTCGTGTCATGCGAGCGTATATGCGAATGGTCACATGGTGTTTAAACCACCGTTGGATCACATTGGGCAGCGCTATTTTATTTTTTGTCGGCTCAATTATGCTGATTCCACTCTTACCAACGGGTTTTGTGCCACCGCCAGATACTGGACAAACCCAAGTACGAGTAGAGTTACCACCTGGCTCTCAGTTTCCTGATAGTTTGAAAGCAGCTGAATATGCACGCAATTTAATCAAAGATCATCCTGAAATTAAAAGTGTATACACCACAATTGGTGGTGGATCTTCAGGAACCGATCCATTTGCTGGTGGCGCTTCCAGTGAACCGAGAAAAGCTACCTTAACCATTCAAGTCACCGACCGCTCAGACCGCTCTGTCAGCTTACAAAAAATTGAAAATGATATACGCCAACGCTTGGCACCACTTCCAGGCGCACGTATTCAAGTCGGTATTGCAGGTAATAACAGTCAATATCAAATTGCACTTTCAGGGGATGATCCTGATGTTCTCATCAGCACAGCACGTCAAGTCGAACGTGAGATTCGCACCATACCTAATATTGGCAGTATTACATCAAGTGCTGCATTAATTCGTCCAGAATTAGTGATTCGTCCTGATTTTGCAAAAGCAGCGGATTTAGGCGTCACCACTCAAAATATTGCTGAAACTGTTCGTATTGCCACTGCGGGTGATTTTGATCAGAACTTGGCAAAATTAAATCTGTCACAACGGCAAATTCCCATTGTGATCAAACTGCCTTTATCTGCACGCCAAGATCAAGACTTGATTAAGCGCTTGATGATTACAGGCAGTAAAGGTCCTGTGATGTTAGGGACGATTGCTCAGGTTAATATTGAAAGTGGACCTTCACAAATCGACCGCTTTAATCGATTGCGCAATATCAATTTTAATATCGAACTCAATGATCAACCTTTAGGTGATGTTGCCAATGCAGTAGATCAACTTCCAACCATTAAAAACTTGCCACCGTCAGTAAAGCGTACCAACCTTGGTGATGCGGATGTGATGCAACAGCTATTTGAGAGCTTTGGTCTCGCCATGTTGACGGGTGTACTCTGTATCTACGTGGTGTTGGTATTATTGTTTAAAGACTTCTTACAACCCATCACCATTTTGGTTGCTTTACCTTTATCTCTGGGGGGTGCATTTGTATTGCTGCTTTTGGCAAAGAGCAGTTTTTCCATGCCAAGTCTGATCGGCTTGATTATGTTGATGGGTATTGCCAGTAAGAACTCAATCTTGTTGGTGGATTATGCCATTATCGCACGGAGTGAACGACAATATTCCCGTATCAATGCACTGCTCGATGCCTGTCATAAACGTGCGCGACCTATTATTATGACGACTTTAGCAATGGGTGCAGGAATGTTGCCAATTGCATTGGGTATTGGTACTGATCCAAGCTTTAGAGCGCCAATGGCAATTTCTGTGATTGGGGGGCTGATCACCAGTACTTTCCTCTCCTTACTGGTTATTCCTGTGGTATATACCTTTATTGATGACATTCACAATATATTGTTTAGACGCAATAAAACCACTAAACCATCAGAAGCTCCAATTTCACAGTGAAGGCTAAATATTAGGAAAAACGGGTAAATCAAAAAATAATGCCGATCTAAAGCAAAATTTAGATCGGCATTTCAATCAGCTAAACAACAACATCCCAGCAAATACGGCAAAACTTAACCCCGACAAATAATATATCGCTTTTATTTTCGATTGAAACCAATGCAACGCCTTTTTTTGGCTCATCAGATGAATCAACCATAAATTCCAAAATAATACGACACAGACCATCCATAAACTCACCAAGCATAATTGCCATGTTGTATAGGGTCGATAGATCACTAAAATGATTGTGCCGTAAAATAGAATATTTTTAGGATTTAAAACACTGGAGTGAATGCCATAAAACAATGATTTTAGTTTTTTAGGGACTTTCTGCACACTACTACTTACTTGAGTATCATGAGTAAAATCAGCATGCCATGCATATGTAAAGCAGCGATAGGATAAATAGCTTAAATAAATTATCCCACCCCATTTCACCACATCTAAAATAGCATGATGAAGTTGTCCCAGTATAAACAGTGAAATAAACACAAAGCCGATCACCATGATATTACCAACGACAATACCAAGACATACACATTTTGCCGCGTGTCGCCCTTCTCTAAATAATGTGGTTAAAATCAGAAAAAAATCAGGTCCGGGAGAAAGTAAAGCAATAAAATGTGTGACTGCAACAATTAAAAACAGGTCCATTAGCCGATTCCAAAAAATATTTAAATCAGCTTAGATATTTTTGGACCCGCTAATCTTGTAAAAAATTGCGCAATTATGCACTCAAAAATTGGGTCTGAAACTGTTTAGGTGTTATACCTGTATGGGATTTAAAAACATGGTGAAAATGGCTTTGATCGTTAAAGCCCAAGGCATGCGCAGTCTGAACGATTGTTTGACCCGACTTTAAAAGATGTCTGGCAGTATTTATTTTCTGATTAAGTTGGTAAGCATGTGGTGTAAGACCAAAATTATTTTTAAATAAGCGAATAATCGCATAACGGCTGATTCCCACCGCTTGACTTAATTCATCCAAAGAAAGAATGTGCTGACTTCGTTCAATTAAAGCAATCATTCTACTCAAATACTTTTGAAAATAATCGGATTGCTTTAAAAGATCCAACTCAAAATGTGACAGTAAAATTTCAGACAAGACTTCAACTAACTTTTGTTGCTTGAATGAAATGGATGAAGATAAATCAAACAATACCTCATTGAGTTGAGTGAACGACTGATAGGCATCTGAATGATGGATAATCTGAGGTCTTAATACCGGAACATGCTGAGGATAAAGTTGCTCAATATCCTCAACCAATTCTGAAAAGAGTTGAACAACCCAATGTGCATCCAAATGCATCATTTGATAACTCCAAACCTCATTTTCCAGTGGGTTACAGGAGTGCTCAATTTCTGCAGGAATAATGACCAAGCTACCTGCTTGTATTTGTTGATCCTGAGCAAAGTAACTGCTAAATCGACTGATACCACAATCTACAGCACCAATTGAAAATGTCGGATGACTATGGGATTTATAACAAATTCGACTCTGACATGCCCTACGTGTTTCAACATAGGGCATTTGTGGATCACTCCAAAATTCAACAGTTGTATCTGAGTACATCATCTTAGCAATTTGACTGAGATACACATGTATGATTATTCAGCCAAGGCTTTTTCAATGTCTTGCTCAATATCTTCAGGTTTGGTTGTAGGCGCGTAACGGTTGATCACTTCTCCTTTTTTGTTGATCAAGAATTTCGTAAAATTCCATTTAATGCCATTCCCCAAAATACCTTTACTGTTATTGGTTAAATAACGGAAAATCACATGTGCTTCTGGTCCTTTGACATTGACTTTGGCAAACATAGGAAATGAAACACCGTAGTTACGCTGGCAGTAGCTGCCAATTTGTTCATTGGTACCCGGATCTTGTCCACCAAATTGGTTGCAAGGAAACCCTAGAACCTCAAGTCCTTGATCTTTATATTTTTCATAAAGTTTTTCTAATCCTGCAAACTGTGGAGTGAAACCACATTTACTCGCAGTATTGACAATCAATAAAACTTTTCCTTGGTAATCTGAAAAAGATTTATTTTCACCCTCTAACAACTCAGCCTCGAACTGATAAATGTTGGTCATGGATACGTTTCCTCGTCGCCTTTTTCTTGTGATTTTAGTTCTAAAGAAGCGGAATTCACGCAATAGCGTAAGCCCGTCGGTTGTGGTCCATCTTCAAACACATGTCCCAAATGTGCGTCGCAATGATGGCATATAATTTCGACACGATCCATCCCATGAGAGTGATCATCTTGTTCTTCTATAACACTATTATTAATCGGTTTAAAAAAACTCGGCCATCCGCAACCACTGTCATATTTGGTGTCAGAGGTGAATAATTCTGTACCACAGCATCGACAAACATAGGTTCCATGCTGTTTAGTATTCCAATATTTACCTGTAAAAGGAGCCTCTGTGCCCTTTTGTCGGGTAATTTTAAATTCCTCTGGTGATAACTCTCTTTGCCATTCTCGGTCTGTTTTATTGAGTTTTCCCATCATTAAACTCCTTTAAATCTTTGACATTCAATGTCATGCTTCAGTACTTCCATATTTACGCTAGAGCTTGGAAAATTTCTAGCTAAATTTCAACATAGATTGTGATATTTCAGTAATCTATATTTTTAACTCAAAATAATTGGATAAGATTATGTCCGTTTTAGGTAACACAACCCCACGCGAAATCAAAAAATCGTCAAAGTTAGAGCATGTTTGCTACGACATTCGTGGACCAGTGTTACGAGCGGCCAATGAGATGGAAGAAGCTGGTCATAAAATTATTAAGCTCAATATTGGGAATCCCGCCCCGTTTGGCTTTGAAGCCCCTCAAGAAATTATCAATGATGTGGCTTTGAATTTACCGAATGCAGTCGGCTATACAGATTCCAAAGGTATTTTCCCGGCACGTAAGGCAATTTGTCAGTATTACCAGCAAAAAGGAATTTTGGATTTACATGTTAAAGATGTGTATATCGGAAATGGCGTATCTGAACTGATTGTTATGGCAATGCAAGGCTTATTGGATGATGGCGACGAAATGCTGGTTCCTATGCCTGATTATCCATTATGGACTGCTGCGGTAAATCTTTCGGGCGGTACTGCGATTCATTATAAGTGTGATGATCAAAACTATTGGTACCCAGACATTGCCGACATGGAAAGTAAAATCACACCAAATACTCGTGGTATTGTGGTCATTAACCCTAATAATCCAACAGGCTCGGTGTATCCACGTCATGTTTTAGAACAGATTGTTGCACTGGCTAAAAAATATGATCTGATTTTATTTGCAGACGAGATTTACGACAAAATCGTCTATGACGGTATCGAACACGTTTCTGTAGCTGCACTTGCAGGTAATCAGTTATGTATTTCTTTCAATGGTCTGTCTAAAGCATACCGTATCGCAGGTTACCGTTCAGGTTGGATGGCGATTACCGGTGATAAATCACGTGCTGCAGATTATATTGAAGGTTTAGACATGCTTGCGTCAATGCGTTTGTGTGCCAACCATCAAGCACAATATGCGATTCAAACAGCGTTAGGAGGTTATCAGTCGATTAATGACTTGATTCGTCCTGGTGGTCGTTTGTACGAACAACGTAATATCGCATGGGAAATGTTGAACGACATTCCAGGGGTATCTTGTGTTAAACCTGAAGGCGCAATGTACTGCTTCCCTAAACTTGATCCAGAAATTTATCCTATCGAAGATGATGAAAAATTCATGTTAGATTTCTTAAAAGCTGAAAAAGTTTTATTGGTACAAGGCACAGGTTTTAACTGGCCTACGCCTGATCATTTCCGCGTAGTTTTCCTGCCAGCTGAAAATGAGCTTCGTGAAGCAATGAACCGTTTAAGCCGTTTCTTGGCAAAAATGCGTTAATTTTCACCGATCCCAAGCATACCGAAAGGCATTCATTTTTGAATGCCTTTTTTACTTCTCAACCTTCAGTATGCCCTCAAACAACACTATTGACGGTATATTGCACAATATATTCATCGAATGCTGAAAAATCATCCTGATCGTGACTTTATCTCATTTTAAGAGTATGTAACTATAAATTTGAATGATTATTTAGAAACTTGCATTTTTAAATAAGTATGGGCAACACTCCAGTATTTATATAGATTTAAAACTGGCATAAAAAATGCTTAAGACCAGAACAAAGACTGAAAAGGAAGACTTATGAAAAAGACGGTTATTGCGCTTGCAATTGGCATGATTTTGCCCTTTAGTAGCTATGCAAAAAACAATGTCGTTGTTGTTGCAACAGGTGGAACAATCGCTGGAGCAGGTGCAAGCTCGACCAACAGTGCAACCTATACTGCGGCAAAGGTTCCTGTGGATGATTTACTCAATGCTGTTCCACAGATCCAAAACCTTGCCAATGTGACTGGTGTACAAGCTTTGCAGGTCGCTTCTGAAAGTATAACCGACAAAGAGCTGTTAACTATTGCGCGTAAAGTCAATGAATTGGTTAAAAAACCTGATGTGAATGGTGTGGTCATTACACATGGTACAGATACATTAGAAGAAACAGCTTATTTTCTTAGTCTCACAGTTCATACAGATAAGCCGATTGTCGTGGTTGGTTCTATGCGTCCACCTTCAGCACTTTCTGCTGATGGACCTTTGAACCTTTATAGTGCTGTCGCATTGGCTGCTTCAGACACTGCCAAAGGAAAAGGCGTCTTTGTGCTGATGAATGATGATATTTTTGCAGCACGCGATGTCACTAAAGCCATCAATATCCATACTGATGCATTTGCAAGCCAATGGGGTGCTTTAGGCACACTGGTTGAAGGAAAGCCATATTGGTTCAGAAATGTTGCTAAGCGTTTTAACAATAGTTCTGAATTTAATATTGAAAATATTCAAGGTGATACACTCCCACTTGTACAGATCGTTTATGGTTCTGGCAATATGCTTCCAGATGCATATTTGGCTTATGCAAAAGCTGGCGCTAAAGCAATTATTCATGCGGGAACAGGAAATGGTTCTGTTGCGAATTATATTGTGCCGACATTGAATCAACTTCAACAACAAGGCGTACAAATCATTCGTTCGTCACGTGTTCCACAAGGCTTTATCTTGCGTAATGCTGAGCAACCTGATGATAAATACGGTTGGGTTGTAGCACATGATTTAAACCCACAAAAAGCCAAACTTCTAGCAGCATTAGCGCTCACAAAAACCAAAGATCCTAAAGAAATCCAGCGTATGTTCTGGGAATATTAATGCTTTAGGGTAAATACTTGCCACATATTGAACTGTATCGATAATATGTGGCATTTTTTATGATGGTCGTTAAAAATAAATATTGAGCAAAAACCACAACATCATTTTGGTGCAAATAATGAAAATACAGCTGATAACACTCCTCATACTTTCAGGTTGTTGCCTTTCTAGCGCTTCTGCCAATGTCCCTTTTAAAAAAGTATCTGAGTGTGATAGTGATTATTTTAATGGCGATTATTGCGCTAAAGCCAATATCGCAAAATATAAAACAGCACTTAAAAACATGAAGGCTAATTTTGATAAAA
Organism: Acinetobacter sp. Ag2; assembly: GCF_001005515.1. Lineage (NCBI taxonomy): Bacteria > Pseudomonadati > Pseudomonadota > Gammaproteobacteria > Moraxellales > Moraxellaceae > Acinetobacter > Acinetobacter sp. Ag2. Next base: position 50,340 of record NZ_LBNA01000033.1, on the reverse strand, counting down.
AATATATCCTATTAAATACTGGAACTTCTGACTCATTAGAAATGATTGCATTAGATACCCAAACTGGTATTGCCTACCCACTCAATTATCAATTTACGGGTTGGGAAGATAACCAAGGCAATGTTAAAAAGAAACCATCCTATACATTTTCCTTGAATGATCCAAAATTATGTTTGATGGGCTCGCAGTTTGATGGTGACCATCCTGGTACGCATGAAACCTATAGCAATATTCGAAACTGTTTTAGCATCAAAAAAGAACGCTCATTTACATCTTTTGATTCAACCTATACCGACAAAGTTCAATATCAATATGATGATAAAAAAAAGACATGGATTCCTTATCCAGATTAATCCGCTCTGCTGAGTAATTTAACACGCGCTATACGTTGCTTTGTCCAATTCATACAATTCGCCAAGATCAAGTATTTTTATTACAAGTTCTTGGCTTTTTTGACTCAATAGCTCCACATTATATGTTCCTAATTAAGCGTTAGTTTTGATTAGTTTGGTTTTTATCATCTTTTTATATTGTCTTTGTTCTTTTTTGATTTTGTTGTCTTTTTAAATTGTCAGACAAAATAAATCGGTGATGTCCTGTAAAGCATAGAACTTGTCCTAAACTCCAATTCTGAGCCTATGTTATTCCTCCTAGGATAAAAAATGACAGAATTTTAGTGAAATACAATGAACAAAATACTCCCTAAATTTTCATTTTTGAGCAAGTTTTCTGGAAGGAGTTTACTTTTAGGACAAGCTTTGCTTGATCAAGCTGTTAAATATTCAACTTTGCCATTTTCAGCTGCCGACATCATTCACCCACGAGTGGATGATAAATTTTATTCGTGGACGCATTATGGAATTTTCTTTCCGCTATTGCCTGAACCACATCGCTACTTAAATATTATGATTTTTATTGGTACTCCAGGTGTCTTGGCTTTTGATCATGACGCAATTACCCACGGAGATCCTCGACAATCTGCTACATTCTTTTCCAGTACTGCAGCCGTAGAAGATCATTTACTCAAAGCCTATATGATTCCACAAGAAACACATATTTCGGATTCAGATCATCTGATAACGTTAGGTGAAGAAGTCTCAATTTCTGGTCAATTGCCTTACATTCATTTGAAAGGACATTATTGTGGATTAGATTTTGAATTTGATTTAAATGTTTCCGATCATGCGTCATGGTTTGTAAAATCACCAATTTATGATCATTTTAGTCTGTTAAGTCGCTTTAAAGGAAAATTAGAATATCAAGGTGAATATACGCTTACTGAAGGCTTATGTACGTATGAATATGCACGTGCAGTTGGTCCTTATAACTTTTCAAAGACATTACTTGAGGAGCACAATAAAATTCCTTTAACATTCTTTACCTACCAAATCATTAATTTGGATAGTGCAACGCAATTATTGTTGACCAAAGTTGATGTGCTTGGAAAACCTGCTGCGTACACCTTACATATACGACATACTGATCGTCCTGCGGAAGTCTATACACAAGTAGAATTTAAAGTAATCGCACACGACATTGATGATTATGTTGCACCAGACGGACATAAGATGCGTTTACCACGTTTATTTAGTTGGACAGTTCATAATGATACCCATGAACTTATATTAGATATTACCGCTGAAATTGATAGCCCTTATCGCTATGGGCATGGTCGTGGTTATGCCAGTGCCTATAATTTTGCAGGGCAATATTTAGAAACTGCGGTTGAAGGACGTGGCTATATTGAATATATTGATATGGTCGACCAGAATAGTTTTAATGATTGATCTATTAACTTTATATAACCTGAGTTCGATAAAAATCCTTGATGAAAGATGATACAGTCAAACTGCCTGATTATTCATATAAGTGATTTAGATGATTCATTTATTTTGTACTTTTTGAATCATTGATGTTGTTGCTATCGTGAGGCGACATGGATGTCGCCATGTTGAGCGGGGGTAAAGGATGTACCCCTCGCTCACCGAAAGATTTTTGTCACTTTTCATCTCTGAAAAGTGAGGCATCGCCTACGCAAAAGAATTTAAACTTTAGAACTAAAGCATGGCAGTGCAAGCTTTAGATCATCAAACAATCTATTGATCGCTTTCATTTTATTGATCAAGAGAAATGAAACGCTATTGATGGTTGCGCTTACGGAGCTCCGCTCCTCATCCTTAAATTGGATGAAAATCCAGCAAATATCTGCATAGATTTATTATTTTTCAATGAGTTGAATATTTAATTGCATCGAACTCATGTTATATATTAAGTCTCAATGCTCAAAACAACAGCAATATTGTCACCATAAAAAAGAGGCTTCTGCCTCTTTTCATTAGATCAAATCATTCAATTTAATTAAGCAGGTTGTGTTAATTCTGTCATTGGCCACCGCGGCGTTGTGGTCACAGCTAATCCATCCTGCTGCCCCGCTTTTAGACGCTGATAACCAGCAAATGCAATCATTGCACCATTATCGGTACATAAAGCAGGTTCAGCATAATAAACTGTTGCTTTAATTTTAGCTAAGTCTAACTCTAAACGTTCTCTTAATCGTTTATTTGCACTTACTCCACCTGCGATCACTAAACTTTTTAGACCCGTTTGTTTTAGTGCTTTTACTGATTTCTTTACTAAAGTATCCACCAAAGCTTCTTGGAATGAAGCTGCAATGTCAGCATGATAGTTTTCAGTATTGGCATGTTCAGTTTCAAGTTTTTTCAGTTGTACTGAAACCGCAGTTTTTAAACCACTAAATGAAAAATCCAAGCCTTGATGCAACATAGGACGCGGAAATTCAAATACTTCTTTACTGCCTTGTTCAGCTAATTTTGAAATATTTGGTCCGCCGGGATAAGGTAATTTCAACATTTTCGCAACTTTATCAAATGCCTCACCTGCAGCGTCGTCAATCGACTCACCTAGAATTTCATACTGACCTATTCCATGCGCAGCCATCAATTGGGTATGTCCACCTGAGACCAATAAAGCAACAAATGGAAATTTTGGAGGAGTTTCTGATAATAATGGTGCCAACATATGCCCTTCCATATGATGCACACCAATCGCAGGTTTATTTAAAGCAAAAGCCAAAGTTCGACCAAACAAAGCGCCTGTCATCAATGCACCCATTAAGCCTGGTCCACGTGTATATGCTACTGCATCAATTTCAGACTTGTTAACACCACTCTGCTCAAGCAATTGATTAATCAAAGGAATTAGCTTTCTTACATGATCTCGTGAGGCTAACTCTGGAACCACACCACCATACTCTGCATGCAATTTAATTTGACTATATAGCACTTGTCCTCTTAAGCCGACTTCACTGTCATAAAGTGCCAAACCTGTTTCATCACACGAAGTTTCTAAGCCAAGAACGATCATTAAATTGCCTTTTACCTATTTCAAAATATTGCCAAAGCTATTATAGACTTGTGATATGAGATGTAAATGAGTAAAATACTGACCTTCACTTGTGATCTAGGGTAATTCGACCCTGATCTTATCCATAACTTAATGAGGATTCTTCATGCCACAAGTTAAATTGAAAGAAGGCGAACCAGTTGACGTAGCTATTCGTCGTTTCAAACGTTCATGCGAAAAAGCGGGTGTTTTAGCTGACGTTCGTAAACGTGAATTCTACGAGAAACCAACTCAAGAACGTAAACGTAAAAAAGCTGCTGCTGTTAAACGCTACCAAAAGAAATTGGCGCGTGAATCAGTACGTACAACTCGCCTTTACTAAGATTAATTTGTGATTGATTGACTCAACCTGGACAACATAATGACGACTTTAAAAAACCAAATAACTGATGTTTTGAAAGCAACAATGCGTGCTAAAGAAATGGATAAGTTAACGGTAATACGTGGTCTACAGGCAGCAATCAAGCAAATCGAAGTCGATGAGCGCATAGAGCTTGACGATAATCAAGTTCTTGCGGTCATTGAAAAGCAAATCAAACAACGTAAAGAATCGGTCAAAGCCTTTGAAGGCGCAGGCCGTGAAGATTTAGCTAGTAAAGAACAAGCCGAAATTGAAGTTTTATCTCAATTTCTACCTGAAGCTATGTCAGAGGACGAGCTTGATTCTCTCATTGCGCAAACAATCGAAGCGCAAGGTGCAACTAGCATGAAAGATATGGGTAAGGTGATGAATTCTCTACGTCCGATCATAGCCGGACGTGCCGATCCTGCACAAGTTTCTGCCAAAATTAAAGCAAAACTTGGCTAAGCCCCAGTCATTAATCTACATTTCTGTTTGATTTGGTCTATTTAATCCATTTATTTTGCAATGAAATAATACACCGTTAAATAGTCCAAACAATCATATCAAAAAGCATTTCAATTCTACATTTAATCTGATAATGACAAATGTCTCTCAAACTACCATCAACTGAATCTTTACAGATTGATATTCAAGATTTTCATTAAAAAACCGTCCTTTTCAGACAACTTTCGTGCCAGTACATTTTCAACATCAGCGTTTAAAAACAAGAAAGTTCCATTTAGAAAATAAGGTATGGATAAATAACTTTGATGCTTAAGTTATATCGCCTTTTTGCTTGAATTTTGCATTTCCCCAAAAACTAATCGATACAGTATTGAGCTGCCCATCAATATTGTGATTATCCATAACACCTGAAAACCCATTTGAAGTATTTAAACAAATAATTAAATACAAAGTTTTCTTGGTTTTACAATACGATCAAACGTGATTGACAAAAAGCCTTTAACACCTACAAATTTGGTTCATCCAATGCCTATGCAAGGTTTTCAAGAAACTCCTCAACACAGTTAGCGTATCTTGTATTGTAGAAAATAAACCATGTGCATCAGAGGGTTGAATAATTTTTAGAGCATGTTTGATTATTTTCAATTTTAAATTGTATCATATCCATAACTCAATGTTTCCTAGATACCCTCTGATCAAGGCAAAGACTATTTCAAATCACATTGAATATTATATTTATGAAGTAACTGCATTTCAGGAGAAGACATTACTTTATCAATCACATTTTGCTTAGTCATCGACTGAACTGACAAAGGTAAATACTGGCGACTTTCATCAGTTGTTTTATACATATCATTCACATATTTCTGAACAATTGAACAAAATTGTGCTTTTTGTTGTTCATTAAATTGAGTCAATTTAGGGTCTAAACTACGCAAAAAAAACTTCATATCAGCATTATATTGAGCAGAAATACGCTCTACTTCACGAACATATTGTTCTGGCACCGCAGCAGATAAACTATGTGTAAATAGTAAAACGCTTAAAAAAATTAGAATTTTCTTCATGTGAATCAAATACTTTATTATACATTCTCAGTCTTTTAAGATTAACCTGTTCATAGCAGAATAGAAAGTAAATTTTCTTTAATCTGTTTATTTAAAACAAAGAATACGATTAAATTTTCATTTTTCGTTCGTCTTGCATTACTTTAAGCCTTGTTTCGATTCGCGCGCTCATTGCATTATTTTCTTTAGCAAGACGCTTGGCATGTAAAAGTGATTTAATGGCATTTTCTTCATCACCTGTCCAATACTGAGCTTCTGCTCTATTTCTTAGAACATTTACAGTACGCATCGGATTTTGTTTGTCTAAATTCGCAGCCTGTTGCAACAATTGCCAACCAATAATATCTTTATTGTTTTTACTGACAAATCGATTAACCAATTGTTCAGCTTCTTTCGGCTTATTTTGTCTTAAATACACTTCAGCCAATTTATAGCTTAATGCCCGATTTTCAGGCGTAATGCGCTGTTTTGTGATAATGGTTTGGTAAGCATCATCGATTTTGTTTCTACCCAAATAAATATTGGTTTGAATTAGGCTTACCAAAGTATGATCTGGATTGATTTGTTTAGCTAAATTAAGCTGAGATTGAGCATTGTCATAATCACCTTGGAGTAAATAAAACTCACTTAATGCCAACAAACCGGGAAAATTATTTTTTCGCGCAAAAGCCATTAATTGACGATCATTGGCTTGCCCTGAAACCACCAAAGTATACCATTTGATGATATCAAATTCTTGCTGTGAGCTATGTGTAGTGACTTTTGGAAATTGATTTGCTCTTAACCTCGCCTCACTCATCCGCTCTGTTGTTAGCGGGTGCGTAAGCCAAAAATCAGGTAAAAAACTAAGCTGACTGGTTGCTCGATGCATAATTTCAAAGAAGTCAGCCATACTTTCTGGATCATAACCCGCACCATACATAAATTGCATACCAATACGATCAGCTTCGCGCTCTTGGTTACGGCTATAACTCAGTTGTTTGTCCATGAGTGCAGCTTGTGTACCCATCATCACAGCACCGCCAACATCACCATCTGCCTTGGAAGCCAATGCAGCACCGACAATAATACCTGCGAGTGCCAATAAGCCTTGCCCTTTAAATGCTTCTTGCGAGCGACTATAATGACGCTGGGTAACATGGGCGATTTCATGCCCCATCACACTGGCAACTTCATCGATATTGTTTGATGCTGTGACCATCCCTGTATTGAGCGCAAATAAACCACCCGGAACAGCAAAAGCATTAATTTGTGAATCCTTGATGAGCACCAAGCCGACAGGTTGTCCAAGTTGGGTCTGGCTTAAAATTCTGGAGAAAACCATCATAAACTGGTCTTCTAACCATGGGTCATGGAGTACAGGCATTTGCTGTTGAACTTGACGATAGACTTTTTCACCAATGGTTTTTTCTTTTTGTTGATCAATAAACCCTACCCCACCACCAATTTCAGGAACATCAAATTGCCCCCCATTTTGATGTTGGGTAAATGTCGCTGCTGAGCTGATTGAAATGCTCAAACATAAACATAAGCTGAGTAAGGTCTTGTTCAATAGATCGGCTCAATAATCTTTGTGTTTTCAATATAACATTGAATTTAGAACAAATTTGCAATGAAGTGTTATATTGTTTTAACTTTACTTTACATCTTAATTAAAGTGTTGATTCACCAAATATCTTGGCATATGACCTGCTAACGCATCAATCAAATTTTGATAAGCCAATTCCGCCATTTTTTTACGGGTTTCTGCAGTTGCTGAACCAATATGTGGCAATGTCACCACATTTTCAAGCTGAAATAGTGGTGATTCAGCCAAAGGTTCTTTTTGATAAACATCCAATCCTGCAGCAAAAATCTGTTGATTGGTCAAAGCGTCGATCAGTGCTTGTTCATCAACCACAGAGCCACGAGAAATATTGATAAATATCGCATGCTTCTGCATAAGTTTTAGTTCAGCTGCACCGATTAGCGCTTGAGATTGCTGATTTAAATCCACTGCAGTCACTACAAAATCAGATTGCTCAAGTAAATCTTCAAGACTTTTGTACTGTGCATTGAACTGCTGAGCGACTTCTATTTTCTCACGGCGGTTATGATATAAAATATTCATATTAAAACCGTAAAAACCTCGACGGGCAATGGCGGCACCAATATGACCTAAGCCAATGATCCCTAGAGTCTTACCAAAAATGTCTTGACCAAATTGAGCTGGACTGATGGTACGTTTCCATTCACCTTGCTTGGTCCAGTGGTCTAAACTTGGGACCTTTCGTGCTGCGCTCATTAATAATGTGAAAGCTAAATCTGCGGTTGTTTCTGTCAGTACATGAGGGGTATTAGCCAGCCATATTTTCTTTTGATTTAAGTAGGCAAGATCATAATTATCATAACCGACACTGACAGAAGATATAATTTTTAACTGCTGTGCCGTTGCTAAATTTGTTTCGTTCAGTAGACGACCTGCACCAATCATTGCATCAGCATCAACCACCGCAGTACGAATCTGTTGATTAATATCACCTTGTTTCGGATCTAAAACCACCACCTTAAATTGATGATTTAAACGTGACAGAATTTCTGAATCGATTTGGCTAAAAACAACAACTTTTTGTTTCATTTAGATCAAACTCCCTTCCAACACGATCATTCAATAAGTTTTCGATATTTATTTTTGCATCATTTGCCACAATCTACGCTTTAGCAGTGGTTCTTTCAGCATTTCATCTAAACTCGGCAACTCCAAAATATCCTGTTGCCCAAGATGAGTGATTTGCCCAAGACTAATTACCTTACGTTCTACGCTCAATGCATCAATAAAACCTTGAATATAAAGGTTTGCTCCTCGACCATCTTGATACTGTGGCAAGGGAAACGGCCATTTCAATTCATGAGTATGTCCGTTGACTGCACGTTGAATATTGCTCCATAAAGTCAATTGTTCATCATTCAAGTCAGTTGTTTCGACCAATAATAGGCAATGTTCAATCGCATAGGCTTGAATTTCAAATGCAGACAACTCTAGTGCGGATTCTGTCCCAAAATGGGTATGTTGCTGAATATGTTGTGATGTTGAAACTTCTTCAGTCAGCTGTGTTTCTGGATTACGTTCAAGTAATGTGACTTCGGCAACTTGGGTCTTTTCAGCTGTTATATTCGATGGCTTTTGAGTGCGCTCAGCATCGATTTGCGTAGATAAATTTTTAGGCTCAAACGGTTGATGTATTACAGGATGTGATTGTTCAATATCTCGATATAAAGCACTTTGATAATGGCGTGTTTGTACATCGACCTTATTAATCCACAGGTCTACTCCCATCGTAGCCAAAATGCTACGTTGATGTTCTGATACAATCACATTCATTACAGATTCAATATTTTCCATACAGGCTATATTCTAGCGATGTTTGTTTTTTTTGTCGCAACAATCGACACAAAATAGCGAATAAATTAGACTTCAAGAACAGAAACACTACACGTCCAGCTAAAACACTCAATCACATCCATCCACTACAGTGAAGTGACGAGAATGCCGTATTTTGCTGTCAGGTACATCCCTTGACGGATGATGTCAGTGCCATTGGCGTGATGAACTTTTAGCTCCTGAGTAACAACATCAAATTGAAAAGCATCATAACAATCTTGATGCTGACAAAGCCAATATAAGGTATCTGCAAGATGCTCATCAACAATATAGCTTTCAGCCAAGAAATCTTTAGACATAATCAAATTGAAATTAGGGAGTTGATCCTATTGTAACGCATATAACATAAATATAATCAATGAAGGAAATCAGAGACAGCGCATCTTTGCACGTGACAAAAAATGTATGAATTGTTGGTACTATCGTTACACTTATTTTTTAATATCACCATACTGATTCCATAAAATCATCATATGGTGATATTTTGCTAAAGTTTAAAGAAAACTAATGATGAGCACCGCATTTACGACACTCTTTAACCACAATATTATGACCAATTTCATATTCAAAACTGTGGATACACAATAATTTTCTGATTTTTTGCAACATCATCAAACTCCTTTTAGAAATCTCACATCATTTAAAGTTTCATCCTGAAACATCACTGTCTTAGAAAGACATGTGATATGTTTATCATATTTAAAAGTCTATGCGTAATAATTTTTTATTCGCCTTTAGTCGAAGACCATTATTTTTCTGTTTAAATTTTCAAATCATGATAATTTATCTAAATCATTGTTTTATATTGCTTTAAAAAATAAAAAATAGTTTAAAAAAAGATGATTTTTAAGCTTGATTTAATCTGACTTTTATATAGGATGAAATCATAGCTTCTTCTATTTGTCTTTACTTTTAATTTAGAAAGCTTTTGAGAAAATCAAAATTTAAGCCGATCAACAAGACTATAAAGGAATTTTTCATGCAAGGACGTATGATGCAACAACCATTGTTAATCAGCAGCTTGATCGAACATGCTGCACGTTATCATGGGGATACCGCAATAATTTCTAAAAATACCGATGGCACAATCACAAAAACAGATTGGACCCATGTCACTGAAAACGCAAAACGATTTGCCAATGCACTTAAAAATCTTGGGCTTCATTCAGGAGATCGAGTGGCGACAATTGCATGGAACAATCATCGCCATCTAGAATCATGGTACGCAATTTCAGGCAGCGGATTAGTCTGCCATACCATCAACCCTCGACTTTTTCCTGAGCAACTGATTTTTATTATCAATGATGCCCAAGATAAAGTGGTGTTATTTGATAAAACCTTTCTTCCCCTTATAAAAGCTGTTAAAGCACACACGCCAAATGTTGAACACTTTGTTTATCTTGGTGCTTTTGATCAAGATGTAGCAGATGCGCTTCCTGATGCTAAATTTTATGATGTACTCATCGCGGAAAATGCGGGAGATTATGAATGGCCAAACTTGGAGGAAAATACTGCAAGTTCATTATGCTATACCTCTGGTACGACAGGTAATCCTAAAGGTGCGTTGTATAGCCATCGTTCAACGATTTTGCATACTTATGCAATCTCGCTACCTGATTCTTTGAATTTATCAGCCAAAGACATTATGTTACCTGTCGTACCGATGTTCCATGTCAATGCTTGGGGAACACCGTATGCAGCAGCAATGGTCGGTTGTACCTTGATTTTGCCGGGTCCTGGTTTAGATGGTGCAAGTTTGGTCCAGATGATAGATGATTATAAAGTGAGCATTGCATTGGGTGTGCCTACAATTTGGCAAGGTTTACTTGCTGCTGCAAAACAATCAGGAAGCACACTAGAAAGCCTTAAACGAAATGTTGTAGGCGGTTCAGCATGTCCTCCTGCCATGATGAAAGCTTTTAGAGATAATTATCAGTGTGAAACAATTCATGCCTGGGGAATGACAGAAATGAGCCCTCTTGGCACTGGCAATCAGCTCAAAGCCAAACATCAAAATCTAAGTGCTGAAGAGCAATTTAAAATCCGCTTGTCTCAAGGTCGCCCACCTTTCGGTGTAGATTTACGGATTACCAATGAGGAAAATGGTACGCATGAAGTTGCTCGTGATGGGCATACGACGGGCAACTTGCAAGTGAAGGGACATTGGATCATTGAATCTTATTATGGAAAATCCGAAAACGCATTGAGTGCAGATGGCTGGTTCGACACAGGAGATATTGCGACAATCAATGAGGATGGCTATCTCATCTTGAGTGACCGCGCCAAAGACTTAATCAAATCGGGAGGTGAATGGATTTCTTCGGTTGAACTTGAAAATATTGCCATGAACCATCCTGAGATTGCGATGGCTGCTGTAATTGCTGCCAATCACCCAAAATGGGATGAGCGTCCAGTAGTGATTGCGATCAAACATCAAGGTGCACAAATCTCTGAGCAAGATTTGCTTGATTATTACTCAGATAAAATCGCCAAATGGCAAATCCCAGACAAAGTGGTATTCGTAGAATCTATTCCATTAACTGGCACGGGTAAAATGTTGAAACGTGATTTACGTGAACAATATGGTGATGTGTTATTAACAGATTAACTAAAACATCATGCTGATTTAAAGCATTAACTCAACTTAAAACAGCCCATCATCAGATGGGCTGTTTATTTTTATCGAAATTTTGAAAACTTTTTAGATCAATAAAGTTAAATGATTTGAGCGGATTGTACTTGTTTAATGTTCTTTTTTATCTTTTGATTTTCATCAATATCAAAACAAAGTAGAAATGTCTCACCAGGAAAGATCACATTTTCATGTAATGCTTTTGTAGTTTGTATGATTGCCTCAATATCCACTTTGCCGAAGCCTTTCTTCAGACTAAAACCTAAAATATAGCAAGGTATATGTTTAAGATGTTGCACCTGCTTTTGTACCAGCCAAACCTGTTGAATACCCGTATACTTTCTAAGTTGTTGTAATAAATCTTCTAATGCTTCTTGGGTCAATCCATGAGGCATGAAATGATCTCTGAAGCTCACCTCTTCTCGTTCGCTCATTGCCAACTGTTCAAGTGCGATACGATTTAACATGAGTTGTTGATACTTTTCAGCTTCAGCAGCTATGCCTTGCTCTTGATAAAATTGGTAAAGCATTTCATAAACTGTTACTTGATAAAACTCATTCAATTGAGCTGATCTTTCTAAAATAACACAACCATTTTGATCTTTGCGCTCCAACAAAAGACGACCATAGATATAATTAGCCAAAGCATTTTCTAGATCTTCCTCATATAGTTTTTTCATCAAATCAAATGCAATATCTGGTTGATGCAAAACTGTATCAGTAAGTTCTACTTGTGCAAATTTTTCATCCGTAGAGAGCGCTTCACCTTGCTCTAACTTTTCATTCAATTGTTTTAAATATTCTTTTTGTTGTTGAATATGCTGATGGTGTTGTTGCCAAACATCCAAAACGTTATTTTGCCATTGATGATCAAAAGTGGTGGTGATTTTTGACAGTTGGTCACCTAAAAGTAAATCGGCTGTATGCCCTTTTTCAGCAAATACCAACTGTGCTGTTTGCCCAATTGATTCTAAACGATCCATTAAGGATGGATGAGTATCCTCCAAATTGGTTTGTAATTTTAAAGACTGATCCAACCATTTCTTGGTTTTATGTGGTTCAGAAAATTCACTCAACTGATTAACGTATCCAAGGTATGGAGAAATTGTGGGTTTGGGCATATTTTCGGCATGCTTAAAGATGGTTGGCCAAAATTCCTCGCTTAAATAACATCCTACTACATTTACCGTAGTTAAGGTCTGTGCCACAGTTTCAGCAGATGTCAATTCTACGGAAATTTTATCAGCTTCATATTCATTTGCCCGTGCAACAGGGAAAGAAAAAGAAGCAAAATATGGCACAAACTTTTTAAAGAAGGGTCTAAAAATAATATCTATTCGACTGGCATTTTGCTCTACAAGTTGATAAAGCTGAGCCCAACGAATCCTTTGGCGATAAATCCAATTCGCTGTTTTAGCATGATTTTTAGACAAATGCCCAAACTCATGTGCGAGTACTGAAGTTAATTGCTGCACCGATAAAGATTGCATTAACGGTAAGCCAATAATTAAATAATTTTCATACCACCCAAACAGCCCAAGTCGAGGCGTTTGAACGACGGCAGCATTAAAATCATCTGAAATGAGTACATGATGAAATGAAGGTGAATTTAATTTTAGTCTTAAGTTATTAATGATTTTAAATAACTCAGGCGCATCTTTTTCTTGAATAGCGATCCCTTGAGGTTTTTCTACACTAATCCAAAGTGATTTCACAATGACATATAGGAATATCGCAACTGGAATAATGATCTTAATGGCAAAAGCCTTTAAAACCAAAATAGATAGACAGGCTAAAATCAATAAAATCACCAAAACCATAACACCAAATGCTATATATAAATTTCCCAGCCATGCCAGTATTTTTACTTTACGGTGATACGCTTTGGGATTTTCTCGTAATTCTTGCTCAAGCCGAGCAATCGTTTCTTGGCTGTACATTGTTATTGTCCATATATTCTTTTCATGATTAGATTCTTTTATATCAATGACCCAATTTTGTTTCAATTGATTTAATCGAAAACTCAGACATTAAATTCTAATACTTACTTGCTCTTGTAATGGCGAGTATAAGTAAAAAATTTCAACACTCAAACCTCAACACGATTGAGATACTTCATTTCTCTAGACTTTAATCTCCCCTATAGGCTCTATTTATACAAATGTTAGATTGGCATGATTGTAGTTAGTTATTTTGAAATATCATCATTATTTTGAATCCTATAAACCCAATTCACATCAAGGAGTTTATGTAAACCTAGACATGATCGGAAAAATATGAAATCTTGCATCAGGACTCATATCACCTACACATTTTAAACATAAACTTTTAGCCATCCGCAACAAAGCTGCTAATGTTATTTTTTTATCATTTCCGCTGTTAAAATAGAGAATAAAAACTGCAATGACAGATAAGCCAAACAACTCATTAGAATACTGTATAATTAAAGGACAAAAAAAAGAGGTGGGTAAAATGATAATCAGAAAAAGTATCTTTATAGCCGTCTCCACACTCGTTATGACTCAATATACAAATGCACAATCAGAAAAAGCAGCCAATGTTCAACTTTCAAAAATACAGCATGGAAGTAATCAATGGACCTCGCAAGTTGACTGTCAGGATGAACAAGACGCGATAAGAAATTTTCGTCATGCGAGCAGCGCAATCCGATGTTTTGATGAAAAAGGAAATAATACTGAGCAATCTATTGCGTTGGCAATTGCACGCTCATGGGAGGAAAGATACAGCAACAACAAACAAGGTACGTTAGTTACTACTGGTGAACTAAATCAAATCGCTTTGCATTATACTCGACTTGCCGATGAGCTAAATACAAGCAAATTCCACACTTATCCGTTTAGTCTAAGTAATCAATGTACAATTGCATTATACAGACTAAGGGCTTGTGCCTACAAAACAGCGGCTACAAGAAAAGAAGGTATTGCACGAGAGACAGCCAAACCTACTCCATAAAAACCAGCATCGGCTTATCCTCCTCAATCCATAGTAAAAATACATAAAATAATCATCGCTTTGACACAGTTGATCAATTTATTCCAATAAAAAGCCCAAATATCGGATATTTGGGCTTTTAAAGTTATCAGATTAAATTTCTAAAAAATCCGAGTCCTTTTAAAACAACAGCTAAGATTAAATTAGAAACGCCAGTGGTAGAACAAGTCGATGGCTTTTTCCAAAGACTGACTTGCTTCTAAGTACAAACGTTTATTCATTTGATAACGTAAAGTCAATTTATTGACTGGGGTAAATACACCAACACCATAACGAATATATAAGTCAGGTGTAATATAGCCCGTTAAACTCACTTGAGTATCATCACCTGTCCCTTGCGCATCAAAAGATAAACCACTTAGACCAAATGTTCGCCCAATCTGATTGGTAAACGCGCGCGTCCCGCCTAAGCCTAAACTGATCCCTGCTGCGGCAATGGTATTGTTCACATCAGACTTAAATCCTTCAGCATTGCTTAATCCGCTTGAACCTTCATTGATACGACCTGTAATCAACGCATTCATGGCTTCTTGGTCTGACAATCCTGCATCGTTATAAACCTGTATATTTGGACTCGAAGCTGTTCCAGTCACACGTAATCCGACTGTACTTCCCGAAATACTCTTGTTGGTATCCACATCTAATGTCGGATTTGACAAAGGTCCGTTAAAACGTGCAATCGCTCGGTTTAGATCCAGACGTTGACCATAAGCTTCCACAGTCACTTTTTGACTGACGCCAATCGCACCATTGGCACGCATTGCTGTTTCCAAACCACGTTGTGAAAGATATAAACGTCCGACTAAAGGAATACGGCTGTTAAAACCTTGGAAAATAACCTTATTACCCAAATTTACTGAAACATCAGCACGAATCGACCATGGCTGCGCAGCCTTAAGTAAAGCAAGCTGATTTTGCCCTTCTTTCACAATACGTACATCTGGTGAAACATTGACCACTGTCGCACTTGATTCAGGCATTGAAATAAGTGCCTGAGGGACATCAACCTTGCCTTTCACCGTTAACTTCTTACTTAATGGTAATGCATCAAGCTCCATATCCGTATCAACAATTGCAGTGATTAAAGGTGCTTGGCGAATCAATAATTTATCACCTGTCAAACGCATTTGTACATGTGGATCATTTTTCCAGTCGACACTTCCACTAATTTTACCTACACCACGACCACTGTTGAAAGCTCCATTGATTGTGGCAACATCTTGGCGAATTGAAGTATAAAGCTGAATATTGTTTAAGTTTACTGGCAGTGAAATCATACTGATTTCACCATTTTTCAAACGCATTTCGCCATCAAATAACGGCTTTGTCAGCGTTCCATTGATCTTACCTGCCAATGACAAAGTTCCATCTAATTTACGCACATCCGCAATAAATGGTTTTAATATTTTCAGTTGAACTTCATTAAAAGCAACCTCACCACGCATCGGTTTAGCATCAACATACGGGTTGATTACAACGCTTGCATATCCCGTTCCCACATTCGGCGCTTTCAAATCAGTACGCAATAACAAACCATCTTTGATACTCTTCGCAATGATACTTGCTTCATCATAATTCATGGATGTTGACGGATCATTTGGATCTTCTGCTGCAATACCAATTTGTCCATTGCGTGTCACCAATTTGGCATCCAATTTAGGCTGTTGCCCTTGCGCCCATGATGCTTTTGCATAACCATTTAGCTTACCTGTAAGCGCTAAACCTTCTGGCATAAATGCAGCGAAGTCATTTAAGTCTAAATTTTTAGTGACAAATGAAACATTACCATGCTTCTGACTCGCACGAACCGGCTGGTCAAAACATAATTGGCTTTGTTGACTTAACCAACAATGTTGTCCGACATACAGTTCTGATTTAGCTGAATTGAAAATAATAGGTGCATGTTGTTGTTGCAATAAATGTGCACGCACAGAGTCAAATTCGCCTTTTTGCACTTGACCCAGCCAATCATTTTGGGCATTAAACCCACCCGCAAATTGCACATAGAACTTTGAATAATAGTTCCAAGCTTGTAATTGTAGTAGATGAGCTTTACGTGTTCCTGAAAGTGTAATACCTGCGTGTTGAATCTCACGATTACCACTACGCAAAGTTTCCAATTGCGCAACCATTTTAGAAGGCACAGTTTCTGAAGTCGGTAACTCACCTTTTAAGCTTAACTTCTTGATGCTTAAACTGTCATTGAGTCTAAAATCATCCACCGCGAGATTGGCTGTCGCACTTAAGCGAGGCTGTGCCTGTAAGTTTAAATAACCATGTGCTGTACCACGCAACCCTGGGTAAAGCTCATATAATGCAGGGGCATTTAATTTTAATCTTAAATTCTGTGCATTACCTGATGCTTGAACCTGATTGCTTGCATAAGACAAAAAGAGATTATTTGCTTCAAACTGTTGAGGCATCAAACCCTTAAGGTCAGAGTTCAACACGACTGCTAAATTACCACGCCCTCGCAGCGGTTTGTTGTTAATCATCCCTGCAATATTCAATTGTTGAATATTAATTTTCTTTAAACGATCTGACCAATTACCTTGTGTTTTGACATTGCCTGAAACTTCTCCACGCACTGACGAGACAAAGTATTGTGGTTTAAAACGAACTAAAGAAGCATTGATGTCCCAACCAATACCATTGCTGATATGCACCAAACCATTGGCTAAAATTTTTCCTGCAACACCATCATGTTGAAGTTCAGAAATTTTGATCAGCTCAGGTGTTCCTGCAACACGAATTTTGAGTAAACCACTGCCTTGCTTCATTTGCGCTGCATTTAAAGCACCATCATAATTCACAGCAAAACCTTTAAAGGCGCCTCCAGCTTTAGCATCATTGAAAATAATTGCAGCTGTGCTTTTACCCGTCAATTGAATGGTTTCAGCTTTAGCCTGATCAGCAATACGTCCCGTTAAGTTAATCGCATCCAAATTAATCAACTGTTGGTTTGGTTTCGCATAGCCATTGGCTTTGATTTGCCCATTTAACAAATCCACTGGTGCAGTTGCAACCACGCTCTGTGGATTAAAATCTTTTGCATTCAACAATGCATTCCACTTCAATTGACGTTTTTCAGTCGGTAATTCAACCACAGCATTTCCAGACAAGCTGCCTTTTGTTGCCATATATTCAAAGGCTGGAATATGTAAATCATTGCCTTTTAGGTCGACCTGAGCATTATATTTACCTGCTGGCAAACTACCTTTTTCATGCTGACGTACTACAGTTGCAACATGAATATTCTGTTGCCCCTCTACAAGTGCGACATTGACTTGTCCCTGTTCACTGCTCAACCAACCTACATAAGGCACAGCGCGATCAATGTTACTCCAATTTACACCCAGCAACATCGGTTCAGGTTTTTTTCCCTTTTGTTCTGCTTGATCAAGTTTAACTTTCCACGATTCGTATTTATCAAAGTCCAAATTGGCTGTTAAATGCATACCTTGCTTTAACTCACCAACTGAAGCAATTTTTGCATCCAATGAAACTGGCAGAAAATCCTGAATCGCCTGAGGTATCACTTTATCTTTTGGATTGAGTCGATCTAAACGCCCTTGTATATCCCAATGTACAACATCATGCCAGCCGACTAAACCGGTAAGGTTGACCGCACCACCCATGAGCTGACCATTTAAGTTATTGATATTGAGCTGATTGACCAAATCAGTATGTGCCAAAGCCGTATATTGACCTTGTGGAATATTTTTACCACTAATATCTGTGTTGAGTTCGAGATTTAGACCTTTTACATCCCCTTGAAATTTTGCTAAACCATTTTTAGATAAAAGTTCTTGATCTAGCATCAATGGCCAATGATAATCTTTAAATATCAAAGCACCATTCATAGGTACATCATGTTGCATTGGATGAATGACCGCCCACCCCGTCAACAAATCTGGGGTTTTAGTTGCAACACCGGCTTTAATAGTGGCTAAAGAACCACGGGCATGGACGTAAATATCTTCAACATTTAAACTTTTTAACGAAGGTAGACGAAGAATAGCTTTGGCGTTGAGTGGATAATCCCCTTGCTTAAAATCCATGTTTCCTGTGGCATCTTTGACCGACAAATAGCCCATGTCCATTTTTGAATTTTCAAACTTCAGAGCAGTCCCTGACCACAATGCATTTTCCAAATGAATATCATTGATATCTACTTTTGAGGAACTGGTCTGAAATTGCAAATGATCCACATCTGCTTTGTCTAAACGCAAAACAAATGGCAATTTGATTTCACTGAATTTAAAAGGTTCATCACTTGGCGGACTTTTGCTGATAATTCTTAAATTATTGACATCCGCATGACTCAGATGAATTTCTTTTTCTAAAATTGCGCGCCACCCCAAAGAAATATCTGCACGATCAATTTTAACATCCACAGCAGTCAAGGTAACCAAGACATTTTTAAGAATGATTCCTTGCAGCAAATTCCCACTTTCATATTGATAAGTAATAATTTTTTGACTTGCAGCAACGCGATCTAATAAAAACTTACTGCCTTTATCAGTACTGAACATTACAGCCAAAGCAGCAATTAATAAAATAATGACCAAAAGTAAAGACATCAGAATATTACGTAATAAATTACGCTTCTTCGGGGTCATTTCTTGCTTGGGTTGATCATTTTGCTGTTCATTTTGAACATCTTGATGTTCTTCATCAGCCATAATATTTCCAGTAATTCTCTTATATTTTTAGTTAATTAAAGTTGCGAACCAATAAAGAAGTGCAAACGAATTGGTTTTGCTGGATCGGATATTCCAGATGCAACATCAATTCGAATCGGACCAATTGGTGACTTCCAACGTAGACCCACACCTACGCTATATTCAGTATCATTACTAAATGACTTGTCATAAGCATTACCAAAGTCACTAAATACTGCACCACGCCAACCATCTTTAAATTGATAATTGTATTCTAACGAGCCTACAGCTAAACCTTGTCCACCTACTTTATACCCATACTCAACAGGTGATAAACTTTTATAATCAAAACCTCTAAGACTTTGATCGCCACCAGCAAAGTATCTTAAGTTATAAGGTACTTTTTCGAAGTCTTTGGCAAAAATATAGCCCACATTCAGACCACCCACAATTTGATGGTTGTCATTTTCGCCAAAAGAATACAAACCTTTCCATTCAGCACTGGTAATTGCCATATCCGTATCAGAGAGTAATGACTGACTACCCAATTGGATTTTATAACTTTGTTTATAACCACGTGTTGGATTGACACGATTATCACTGATCGTTTTGGTTGCTTCATAACCTAACAATAGTGATTCTTGCTCTTGATCAGAGCCTGGAATCAAAAATGCGTCAGGAATATTGGCTATATCGACAGGTCCATTTTGAGTGACTCGATCTAAACGATAACGCACACCCAGAATATGTTGCCACTCTTTACGTGATCCTTTAATGATGCGGTCAACCCCAGCTACAGCAGATTCAATGACCAAGTCCATGTCATTACCAATACCATCGCGAGTTTCGCGTTCATAACCGGCAACTAAACTGAAATAATCATTTAAAGGATGTTTATAAGGAATGTTGTAACGCGCATCAATTGATTGACGAATCTGTGACAGCTCCATGTTTGCATCAAAGGAATGACCTAAGTGATTGACAATGGCGCGTCTATACTGACCACGCAAACGAACGCCTGTATCTGTTCCATAACCAATACCTGTTTCCAGACTATTTAATCGATCAGCATTTAAAGTCACAATCACTGGGATTTTTTTGGTTTCGCGCGCTTTATCCTTGAGCTGATCCTCATCAGACTCTTTTTCTTTTTGCTGTGCTTGCAGTTGTTTTAAATTTGGGTTGGCTTCTTCGCCCTGAGTCCCGGCAAATTGATTTTCATTAACTACATTCTGGGTAACTTCTTTATCTGATAGATGTGCCTTATCAGCATCTGTTTGTGCTGCAAAAGTTGATTCAGCAACATGCTCCTGATCGACCAAAGCTTGTAAATCTGCTGGCAATTCAAGTGGTTTTACAATCGCATCAGGTTTAATCGCATCTACAAGCGTGTAATTAAAATAACGTGAGTTGGTGAGATTATTTGCCAGTCCGTTGACACGCCAAGCAGTATAATCTGCACCATCTTTCCACGGTGCTAAAGTTTTTAAGATTTTTAAATCAATCGGTAACGGTTTAGAAGGGTCACTCATTCTAAACTCGACATCTTCTAATTTATAACGCTCGCCTGTTTCATACTTTAAATTAATCTGCGCTTTGTTTTGTGGTTGCTCCACTTTGACATCATGCAAACGCCAATAACTATCAAAAAATCCATTATTTGAAGCTGCATCTGCTATTCTGGTTTTGGTGGTTTCATATAAACCATGATTCAGAATATCACCTTCATCCAAGTCAGGTAATACACCAATCACTTGGAACTGAGCAAGATTTGCACCAGGACCTGTGAACTCGATGTTTTGTTCAGTAACTTTTACAGGATCATTTGGAGTAACTTTTACACCTAAATGACTCTCATCAATTTTATTAAATCTAAATTGGGCATTGTAATAACCCACAGCTTGTGCAGCCTGAACTGCAAGTGTTCGCAATTGTGGCACTGAACCATTAAAATCAGAATAAGCTTCTTGAGTAAACGTTCCGAGTTTGGCTTTTAAGTTGTTTGCCAAAACAGGAGGTGCACCTGAAACAGAGACACTGATTTTTGCAATCGGTGCGCCGTTGTCCTGTGGTCCGCGAATTTTATTGACAAGATTTCTAAAGAAACCTTTTTTAGGTTGCTCTTCCTCTGGAAGATTCGCGTTATGATCAACCAGGGTTTTCCCAGCTTCATTTTCCTGAACAGAAATTTGGTTATCTGCACGAATGGTTTGTATCAATTGATCAACATTGACTGGGGCTTGAGTGATCTCGGTTAACTCTTGTTGTGTGGCGTTACTGACTTCAACCTCAGGCGTTTTGCTCATGCCATTACGAAAATTTTGTGCTTCGGTTTTAGCCTGCTCAGCCACACTGTAAATTTCGTTTGCCATAGACTGGTCAACACTGACCGCGGGTAAATCTTCCAAGTCCTCAAATTCAATCGGTTTGAAATCATCCTGAACACCAATATTCTGCTGTTGCTGTTCAAGCATCTTTGCACTATCAAATTGTTCGGGCTGCTGTTGAGCCTGTTTTACTTTCTCATCGAGTTGATCAATTTTTTCGTTCGATAAGCCTTCTTGTCTTGCTGCCGACTCTAATTGTTCTTGATCATGTGTAATATTTACAGTACTTGAGTTTATGTTCTGACTATTCTGTGCTTGCTCTGCGTAACTCACGGGTACTGCAAAAATACTTAAAAAAACACTTGAACATATCAGTTTATTGATATGATAACGATCAAAGTGTAAATGAACACTATGTGAAAGCACAGATTTTTTAAAATTAATTTTTGCTGGCATACCACGCTCGAATGACCTAAATTTATTTGTAGAAAGATCCATGATTAAAAATCTTTCAAATACTCAAACCAATTGGTTTTACACATGATTTAAGGTAAAAACATGATACATGATTTTGAGAGATAGTTACCATTTCAACACATTTCTTATATATAACTAAATGAAGTCTTCTACAATGGAAAAAAATGAGCATATTTTAGGGACCCGACGTTTTTTACCGATGTTCCTCACCCAATTTTTTGGCGCTTTAAACGACAATGTGTATAAACAGTCCTTATTGCTCGTCATTACCTATGGATGGATTCAGCAACAATCAGCAAGTGTAAGTACCTTAAATAATCTTGCCGCACTTCTATTTATTTTACCCTATTTCATCTTTTCTGCGACAGCGGGTCAAATTGCGGATAAGTATGAACGTTCATTTTTAGTCAGAAATATTAAAATTCTTGAAATCATTATTATGCTGATTGCTTCGGCAGGTTTTTTATTGGGTAATTTGTGGATTTTACTGTTTGCTTTGTTTTTAATGGGTACTCACAGCACCTTCTTTGGTCCAATCAAATATGCAATTTTGCCTGAAATTTTAAAACCAAACGAGTTAATGTCGGGAAATGCTTTATTTCAGTCAGGAACATCCATTGCTATTTTGATCGGGATGATTTTGGGTGGCGCGGTTATATCACTCTCTCAAGGACATATGATTTGGATTTGTCTAACCATTGTCTCAATCGCTGTAGTGGGCTATATAGCGAGCCGTTTTATTCTCAAACAATCAACCACCAACACTGATTTAAAAATTGACTGGAATTTCTTTAGAACCAGTTTCGAAACCATTCGCTATGCAAAAAGTTTGCCTTTAATCTTTATGGTTCTTTTAGGTAATTCTTGGTATTGGTTCTACGGCGCGACCTACCTGACGCAAATTCCTCAATTGACCCAACAAAACCTGCATGGCAATGAAAACGTGGTGAGTTTACTCCTGACGTTTTTCTCTGTGGGAATCGGTGTTGGTTCATTATTATGCCGCAAAATTGGTGGTACTGAAGTGAATATCAAAATGGTGCCATTGGGTGCGATTGGTTTAACTTTATTTGCAATTTACCTTGCAGGCAGTCTGGCTTTTGTTCCTGAACGTACTGGTGATTTGATTTCCGTTACAGATATGTTTAGTTCTGGTGCCCCTTACTATCACGTGATGTTGGCAGTGACTTTACTGGGGATTAGTGGGGGTTTTTATATCGTTCCCCTATATGCCATGATGCAAGCATATGCACCAAAATCACATCGAGCACGCGTTGTTGCTGCAAATAATATCTTTAATGCGATATTCATGGTTTCATCGGCTATTTTTTCTATTATCATCTTAAGTATCTTAAAAATAGATATTAAAATTCTATTTTGTATTACTGCTGTGTTAAGCGCATTGTTTAGCACATGGTTATTAATTCGTTTAAAGCCATTAATCGCAACCACTCAAGTTTCTTTGGAGGACTAATATGCGTCAATATACGGGCATTGATAAATTGATTCATTCTTTTGATCAAGCGTTAAGAAGCTTAGTTCCTGGAGCGACATCTGCACAAAGAGCCAATCCATCCACTGAGACTGAAACTCAACTCGCTGTTAGTGAAGCACGCCATGTAGCAGGTTTAATGCGGGTCAACCACAGTGGCGAAGTCTGTGCACAAGCGCTTTATCATGGACAAGCACTGACTGCAAAACTTCCCAATGTGCGTCGTGAAATGGAGTTTGCTGCCATTGAAGAACAAGACCATTTGGCATGGTGTGAGGATCGTTTAAAAGAGTTGGACAGCCACACCAGTTTACTCAATCCCGTATGGTATGGACTTTCATTTGGTATGGGGGCACTTGCTGGTATCGCGGGCGATAAATACAGTTTAGGCTTTGTGGCTGAAACTGAACGCCAAGTGAGCCTTCACTTGCAACACCATATCAGTCAGCTCCCTGCTCAAGATGAACGCTCGCGTAAGATCTTGGTACAAATGAATGAAGATGAATTACATCATCGTGATACAGCATTAACTGCTGGTGGTGTAGAACTTCCAATCCCTGTTAAAATTACCATGACTGCCATTTCTAAACTGATGACCAAAACCAGTTATTATATTTAATGGCAGTATCTAAAAAAATAAGCCCTTGAATTGGGCTTATTTTTTAACTTTATTTTTGAAAATTTTAACTGTTCTAAATATTTAGCTGCTAAACAAAACCACATCTTCATTCTGATTAAATATCACTCTTGACCAAATATCAACTGGGCACTATCAGGCGCCAATTTTGCTGTTTGTACTGGTAATAAAGATGGATTTAAGGGATATTTTTTCCCATCAAATTTTAACATCACTTGCCCATGCTGATGTGTATATATAAACAGTTGCTTCCAGCCGTTGTGCATATAACTGGTCACATATACAGGTGTGTCTACCAAAGTGGTTTTGCTTAAAAACTCAAACTGCTGATTTGCTCCACCTTTAAAGACCAACATAGTACAGCCCCCAGAGCCACACCAATCCTGTCCGCTTAGAAGGACAATCGCATCCTCCACTCCATCTTGATTCAGGTCATTAAATGCAACATTAAATGTAGGCTGACCCTGAGTATAACTTTCTACTTGCTGTTTTAAGTGTATCTCACGCTGTTGCAATGATAACGAACTTGTCGATTTAGCAGGTTGCTTTTGTGGTTTTTCATAACTTGTTGTACAAGCACTTAACAAAAATGCAGCACTCATTAAAATCATAGATCGAATATTCATATGTACTCACCTTATGCGGGTAGATCAATCACAGGAAATTGATGAAGTGGATAGCTGAATCGTACATCTTGCCAAAGATCAAACATTGGGATTTTAACGTCCAAAGCCAGTGGAAGTTTTTTGGGATTAAAATGCATTGTATTTAACTCCGCTCCCCAAGCAATTAAATCAATATCCAAAGAAATATGATGAGATGGTCGGGTACGTCCTGACTCTGCTTCCATCTGTTTTAATTGACAGATCATCTGATCGACTGATAAATGGCTTTTTAATAAACAGGCAGCATTCCAATAATCTGCACCAATTCCATCACGACAAGGAATTAAATAAATTGGAGAAAAAACAGCTTCCCCCAGTTTTTTAATTTGAGTCCATGATTTTTGAAAATGATGTTGTGGTTGATTATTACTGGCTAGCGCTAGAGCGAATATCGTTTCGGTGGCGTTCAAGACGAATTCCTACAGAATTTGCTTGCGGGATAATAGCAGGCTTACGGATGGTAATCATAATCGATTCAATCGCAGGAAAGGTAGAGAAAAGCGCATTTAACACCAATTTCGCCGCATGTTCGATCAATTTTGGGGCAGCATCTTGAATCACTTTGGCTGAAATGTCACAAATCTCAGCATAATTTAACGTATGTTCAAGTTCATCAGAATTTGAAGCTTGCTCTAAACTGGTTTGAATATGCAAATCAAGCATTAAAGGCTGGATAATTTGACGTTCCCAGTTAAAACAGCCAACAACAGTATCGACTTTCAAACCTTCAATAATAATTGCATCCATGATTTTAAAATTTCTCTTATTCAATGAAAAACCCTTGCGAAAATGTATTTATCAAGACTTGTCATCAATCTTTCAAATACTTTTCACAAGGGGCGCTTCATATTAATTCTTTAATAATGATGCTGGGTCGATATTTTGAATCATCTGCAAACGTTGGTCAGCATAGATATCTGTATAGGGTGCAAGTACTCGCATAAAACGATCAAAATACAGCATTTGCTTAAACAATAAAGCAAAATCACGTGGGAAACGTATACCATGACGCTCCCCGACAGCAACCATATCCATCATGATATCGTTAAGATCAGATGGATTTGAAGTCATGATTTGCTGAGGATCAGCGAGCAATACACCACTAAATAAACGTTCCAAATCGTCTGCTAAAACGTGAGTGTCAATTTGAGTACTGGTCATACCCATTTGCAACATATTTTCAGCCATCAGTTTGTAATCGGTCTTTTGCAATGCATCCATAAATGCCATACATGCTTGCCAAACTTCAGGTTTTAACTGCCCCACAATCCCAAAGTCGATAAAGCCAATTCGTCCATCTTCTAACAACATTAGGTTGCCTGCATGTAAATCTGCATGGAAAGATTGGCACAGCATTAAACTACCAAACCAAGTATTCATTGCTGTAATCAGTACCTGCGAAGGGTCTTTAGCAACTTTTTTGACTACTTCAAAATCTGTCAGCGGTACACCATATAAACGTTGCATTGTAAGAACACGACGAGTAGAAAATTGATGATAAACCTTAGGAGCTGTTGCAGCAGTATTTCGAGAGACATTCAAATAATTGACAAAATCATCTAAATTTTTAGCTTCTTCAATAAAATCAACTTCACGAACCATACGTGTTTTGATTTCTTCAACAATGTCAGCCAAAGAAGCAAATTTAACTTTAGGTATTGCTTTTTCCAAAACCTTGGTTGCCCAATGTAGAACGTTTAAATCAGTATAAAGAATGGTTTCTACACCAGGCTTTTGAACTTTGATTACAACATCTTCGCCAGTGACTAAACGTGCAGCATGCACTTGTGCAATGGATGCTGAAGCTAATGGCTTTTCATCAATAGAAGCAAATATTTCTGACAAATCACGCCCTGCAAACTCTTGTTGCAACACACCTTGTACATAACTAAATGGTAAATAAGGGGTCTGATCCAAACAACCTTGAAACTCTTCAACATATTCACGAGGAAATAATGAGGGTGTACTGGCAATAAATTGACCTAATTTAATATACGTTGAACCTAATGATTCAAAGGTTTCACGCATCAACTTGGCATTACTGGGCTTTTCTGTGGCATATTTAATGCCTGCTTTCGCTGCAATTACAGCCGTTTCCCCAACGCGGGCGACTGAACGCAGACCATCGAGAAAGATATTATTTTTCATAATGTCAACATTAAATTGAGTTTGTTGGAGTTTAACAAATTAATCAGTGTTTGCAGTATGGCTAAGCTGACAGTTTGTACAATCTTGATCTTTTTCAAAGGATAAAATTCGTTGTTTCATTGTTAAACCATCCCACAGCAATAATTTTTGCTTGAGCGGTGTCCTTCCCAGACCGAGGTATAAAAGTGCATGATGTGCCTGTAAACTGGCGATGACATTTGGAGTTGTCGCCAATACGCCAGAGTCCGCACAACGTAAGCTTTCATTTTGCTGCTGCCCTTTGGGAAATAGGCACTCATAACAAGCTGAATCCCCTTCAACCATAAACAGCTGACCTTGAAAACCAATTGCGGAAGCACTAATCAAAGGAGTTTGAGCATGTGTACAGGTTTGATTGACAAGATAACGTGTAGCAAAGTTATCACAACCATCAAGCACCAAGTCTTGTTGTGAGATCAGCATTTGTGCATTCTGTTGATCAAGCCGATTGGTATAATGCTCTACTTGAATAAAGGGATTAATCTGTTGCAATCGTTTGGCTAATATTTCTGCTTTATAGAAACCAATATCTGGCTCGACATAGGCAATCTGTCTTTGTAAGTTACTTATTTCTATAATATCTGCATCAATCAGGCTAATTTTACCTACACCTGCGCGTGCCAATAGCTCAGCTGTAGTACAGCCAATCCCACCGCAGCCTACAATCAGGATATTGGCAAGCTTTAATTTTTCCTGTGCCTCTAAATCCCAACCATCTAATAAAATCTGGCGCGAATAAAGGTGCATTTCAGATTCGTTCAGTTCTAAATCCATATCCATCATGTACTAAAAATAATTCCGCTGTTCCCATCTGCAATATAACATTTTCAAGGTTTATCACGTAGAACATTGTAAAAATGAATCTGAAATAAGTGCTTGAACAATAGTATTTGCTCAATGACCTATCCAAAGTAGAAAGTTGCTAAATTATTTTATTTATCGCAAATATTTTTCAAGTATTATTTCAATATTGAAAATTTATAAATTTCATTCTACATTAGCTTAGAAAAAAATTTCACACTGAGTATGGCTATGGAACTTGACCGTTACGACAAACAAATATTAGAAATATTAACCCATGAAGATATCAATTTAAATGAATTGTCAGAACGCATTAATCTATCTGTGAGTTCAGTACACCGTCGCATCAAGCATTTGATTGAAACAGATATCATGACCAATCTAAAACGTGATATTAACTTCGAAAAATTAGGCTTTAAGCTACATGTGATTTTACAGATTTCACTCAGTAAACACGACACTGATACTTTTGCAAAATTTTTAGAAGAACTGGAAAATATTCCAGAAGTAATCAATGCCTTTTTAGTCACAGGGCAAACCGCAGATTTCTTGGTTGAAGTGATTGCTAAAGATATGGAAAACTACAGTGAAATTTTACTTAAACGTATTGGTAAAATTGATCATGTGGTCGCGCTACATTCAAGCTTTGTGATCAAAGAATATAATCGAGTATTTAACTGTACTGGCTTACTTAATCGTATTTAGTTGCTGATTCGTGTGCTGACGTTCTATAAGACAAATAAGGGACCTCTCCTTCCCTTATTTAGACAAAAATCAATTTTTTTAATTGAAATGATCTTAATTGTTGTTTGTTAATTTGAGTAGAAATGAATCAAACTGCACTTTATCAAGAAACTTTAAATCAATATTGCTACCGTCGATAAAAAAAATTTTTGCTTGATGAATGTTTCCTTGTATCGTCTCAACTTCCATAAACTTGATGTTTGCTGAATTAATGTATTTATCTCTATATTTTACAAACACTTTTTATCCTTAAGAATGAACCAATTTTACTGATCAACCGATCATTTAAAATTAATCAAAAACGAGACACAAGTCAAATATTTTTAAGTAAATGTTAAATATATAAAATAATAAGCTAAATTTATCTGCCTTTAAAAAGACAATTGATCAGTTGTTTAAACATGATGATTTACTCCGTAAAACGATATTTTAGCTATTTACTGTTCTCATTATTACCATGTGCTTGATCTTTTAAACAACTTCAAACGTGGCGAAAAGCGATTGATTTTATAGAGTGGTGATAACTCAATTACGGCAGCATTTAACAAATAAAAACCAGCATAAAAAAACGCACTCGAGAGTGCGCTTCTTTTACACAAATTAGAATTAATTTTCTAATTCAGCTAAAACTTCGTCGGTAAACTCAACATTGGTATATACGTTTTGAACATCGTCCAAATCTTCAAACATATCAATCATCTTCACGATGAGTTTTGCTTGATCCACATCAGAAATGAGTGCTTTGGTTGATGGACTCATCACCACTTCAGCATTGTCAGATTTCAAGCCTGCTGCAGTTAAAGCATCTTGTACATCACCAAACGTTTCTGGTGTAGTAATTACCAAGATTTCGTCTTCATCGACTTCGATATCTTCAGCACCTGCCTCTAAAGCAATGTCCATAATCTTGTCTTCTAAAGAAACATCTTCGAAAGTAATTTCACCACGCTTGGTAAATAAGTAAGCAACCGAACCTGCTGTACCCAAGTTACCATTGGTTTTAGAGAAACAATGACGAACGTCTGGTACTGTACGATTGAGGTTATCAGTCATCGTTTCAACAATAACTGCTACACCACCAACACCATAACCTTCATAAGTGACTTCTTTTAAATCATCGTTATCTTCACCACCAGCACCACGCTGAATAGCACGATTAATGGTGTCACGTGTCATATTCACTGAAAGTGCTTTTTCAACAACAGCTCGTAGACGAGGGTTACTTCCCACATCAGGACCGCCAAGTCTTGCTGCTGTGGTTAATTCACGAATATATTTGGTAAATACTTTACCGCGACTTGCATCTTGTTTTGCTTTACGATGCTTAATATTGGCCCACTTGGAATGACCCGCCATGCGAAATATGCTCCTGTAGATTGGCCTTATGCCATATCAAATTGCAGCAATTCTACCATAAGCACTTTTTTATGAGAAAGTGCTTATTTTTTAGTTTTGATGCAAATTAAGAGTTTTTTGGCTCAGGAATTACAATATCCAATCCTGTGTGCTCTTTATATAACCGTTTAATTTCTGCGAGATCCTGATCTAAATCATTTGGATAAATTTTTCCAAAAATTCCACCTTGCTTGGTTTTTGAGTTGGCATACATTAAAACAATCGGCACACCTGCAGCTTTGGCTATATGCCAAAAACCTGTACGAATCGGTTTACGTGCTTCTCCGCGTTCAGCACGAGTAGCTTCAGGTGCGATCACCAAATTGAATTCATCCTGACTTTGAAACAATTCAACCATCTGTGAAACAATATCTTTATTTGATTTACGGTCAACAGGAATCCCACCAATTTTTTCTAAAATTGGTTTCATGGGTCCTTTAAATAATTCTTTCTTGATTAAAGTATGAATTTTAATGTTATGAATTTGAAATATAGCAAGTGAAAGCACAGCATCCATCATAGACGTATGCTCAAAGCCAATAATCACTTGTTTTTTTTCAAGTACACTTTGATCCACGTCATAAGACCAACCCGAGAGCTTAAAGGTAAGTTCTCCCAAAAACTTTTTCATATAACATGTATGCCTTAAAAATTTGATTCGAGGATTGTCTGAGCAAAAGCAAAAAAAAACAATCACTATTACGCTTATTTTTCTACACTTGTATATTTTATCTTAGAACAATCATCTTTTCTTAAAGCAACCAAAACATCAATGATTTATTTATACAAATTTGAAAAGTATTAGACTTATATCTTGATCATAAGCCAATACACGACATTACAATGCAATAAATTTAAAAATGCAGTAGATTTTAAATAAATATAAACCATTGATCGACCTAAAAAATTCAAATAAAACTGATCGCTTATAAAATATAAATCTAAAGTTAAAAAACAAATACTTATATCCGTATTCATCTCCATATTCTTCATAATATATTGCTCTACATACCAATCATTTTAAAAATAGAGAAAGGAGTATCAATTATAAAATAAATCATGACATATCAGCACTTTTTTCTTTTTAAGGAACGCTTATATTTAATCCACCCCTTTGTATTTTAGCATTTTTGAATATTGCGTTAACCCACTCAATTAATTATAAAATTCACCTAAAAAATAATATAACTTAAAAATTAATTTAGAAATACTAATTTATTTTATGCTTTTTTAACACAATCAAAAAATAATTCAATTTATCAAAAAGTAAAACTATGTCACTATTTTGCAATATTTTATTTGTATAAAAAATAAACTAAAAAGTATAATTTTTTTAAATAAATTTCTGATTTTCATTTAGATATAATATTAATACTTTATTTTTCATTACTTTTTTAGTCTTAATTGCACTTATAAATTAGAGTTTTTACTCTACTTGTTGATTATTTTGTGTAATTTTAAATAACTCATTGTCAAGAAGACAATGATGATCTTTAAAAGGATGAATCTAATGAAAACAAAAAAGATGTTTCAAAAAGCCATCGTTACAACTTCTCTATTGTGTCTTACAGGGGTTAGCCAAGCTGAAGATTTTAAACGCTTTTCAGTTTCTACAGGCTGGCTACATATGACGTCTATGGGAAAAGCGCAGCCATTTAGAATCAATACTTCGGTTGGTGCGAATACAAAAGCAGCGGTGGGTGTAATTTCAGGGCAAACAATTTTGGATAATGTGGATCAATCTCGTATTGATGCGATGGACCCAACACTCATCGAGTTACTTAATACGCCCAGTAGTACAGAAGGTCGATATTTATTTGATGATTTACTCGAAGTTATCATGGCTGATGACCCCACTTTGATTGATCAATTAACAGGAATTGCTGAAATCAATGGCATTGCCAATTGGACATCAAATGCAGGTTTAGAAGTTGAAGATGTTGATACACTCGGTTTGATGTTTACCTATAATGTTACAGACAATGTTGCTGTTCAGCTGATTGGCGGTGTCCCACCTAAAGTTGATTTAAAAGGCAAAGGTGCTGTTTATGCACCCTTCACCGCAACATCTCAACCTCTTCAAGGCTTGGTTGGTGATCTATACTTAAAGAACAATCTTTTGATTACAGATTTAGATCGCTATAACACTGCTGCTTCTGCCAGAGCTTGGACACCCGCAATTCAAGCACAGTATTATTTTGGAAAATCTGGTGTCAATAAATTTAGACCTTTTGTTGGCGCAGGTGTTATGTATGCCTATTTCAATGATATTAAAATCAATTCAGGAATTAAAAATGATTTGGTCAATGCGGGGCATATGATCCAAAATATTCATGATGGTCAGGCAGGTGCTTCACTTGAAGGCAAACCATCAAGTGGCAATATGAAAGTTAAGGTCGATGCTACAGATGCACTTGCACCTATCGTCACGGCTGGATTTACCTATGACTTTAAACCAAACTGGTTTGCTACGGCATCTATTTCATATGCTAAATTAGATAATACAGCGACAATCAGTGTGGTGAATACCAATAACAATGCAAAATTAATCCAAGCGAAAACTAAAATCGAGATTGATCCACTGATCTCATACGTTGGTGTTGGTTATCGTTTCTAATTTTTAACCTATAAAGCAATAAAAATTGAAGTCATTTTTTATATTCGATAAAGGAATGACTTCAATTAGGATTTAAAAAATTGGACTCGAAAATGAATTTGCATTTATTCGCTAAAAACCTGTAGGTCAAACGCATTGGCTATCGTATTCATCTTCATACAGCGTAAATAAAGCAAAATTGCGCATAACAAATAATTTTTAGGTTTTATTAAAATACTTGAATAGTAAAATTAAATAGAACAACAAAAAACAAGATAATAGGTGAAATTCGGCTTAAAAAAAACTATTTAAATCAATAAAACTCGACTACTTATCAAGCAAATAAAAATATTAAGAACAATCATTTTTCTAAATTTGTTGCAATTTCGTGACAATACTTTCATTATATGGAAAATTTTTAAACAGATATTGATCATTAAAAATTTTAACTATACTTAACTAAACTTTGGGAAAAAGATGAAAAAATTACTTTTAGTATCAATTTTGGGTGCTCTATCAGTAACTAGCCATGCAGCGAATACTGAAATTCAACCTTATGTGGGTGCAGGTTATACATATTTAGATAATGATGTTGATATTCACTTTTTGGGACTTAATGCTGGTGTTCAATTCAACCAATATATTGGTGCTGAAGCATTTTGGAACAAATCAGTAAATGACATCAAATTTGATGAAGACTTTGAAGAGCTAGGCGTAAGAACTGATGCAGATGTTCAATATTATGGTGTTGCTTTAACGGGTAAATATCCTTTAGAAAACAATTTTTATGCTAAAGGTATGGTTGGATATACACGTGTTGATCTTGATGTAGATGCTCAATTTTTAGGTTATAAAGTATCTGAAAGTGAAGATGATTCAGGTGTGATTATTCAAGCTGGTGGCGGTTATAACTTTACCAAGAATATTGCAGCTGAATTAGCATACACATACATTAGCGCTTTTGATGGCTTTAATGGCGTGAATCTTCAATTAAAATATAACTTCTAAGTTAACAATAAGAAAGAAGGATAAATATCCTTCTTTCTTAAATCACAAAGTAAAATAAAAACGATATACATCATTCATCATACTGATCGTTTGATATGAGTTAGCGATTCAAAACATCAATAATTACTTAAATAAAATTTTTTAGGTAAATTTCGCTCAGTCAATTTATTTTATTCATCTTATAAATAATGACGAATTTAAAAGTAGCGATAGCAAGCATAATAGACGTGCTGCTTCAGTATCAAATCTAAACTCGTGTTTTATAAAAAACTAAGATATTGCACAATATTTAAAACACACCATAATTTTACTTGACCAACAATCCCCGTAATAATAAATCTAAAGCTGCTCGTGCATGTATTGATCTTTGTACATTATCTCCCCCTTCAGCAATCCAAAATGCAGCTTCTGTTAGACTGCCATAAATTAAAGAAGCAATTGCTTGTGGGTCAACGGGTTCAATCACATTCTCTTGGAGAAGTTTTTCAATGAGTTCTTGCATCGAATCAATACAGTCTTTTTGTGACTCCAATGAGCTTCCTCCTAAAACAGCGCGGGCATCACGAAGGACAATACGTTGGAATTCTGGTTCTAAAGCCATATCTAAATAACGATGACAACGTTGACTAAAACCAAGCCAAGCATTTTCAGCATGATCAGAAATAAACTGTAGCTGATGATCCATCTCACTATCAATTTGCTTCACAACCGCTGCTAATAGTCCTTTCTTATCTCCGAAATGATGATAGAGCGCTCCACGGGTAAAGCCTGCTTGAGCAGTCAGGTCATCCATTGAGGTCTCTGCATAACCCTTTTCACTAAATACTATACGTGCCATTGCAATCAAAGCTGCACGGGTTTCTTCCATTTCAGCACGGGTGCGACGAACCATAAAAAAACTCCTTACATACATTTCGTATGAATATTTACATACGCCTCGTATGATTGTATGCTTTATTCATACGCAGCGTATGTATTTTACAAAATCCTTGTATCTTTACAAGAAATCATTTTTAGGAAGACCGAATGATTGATGCATATCGAGAATTATTTTTAAAACCCCATACGACCACATTCACGATGGCTGGTTTAATTGCACGTATCGCTTTGCCGATGAGTAGTATTGGAATCATCCTTATGATTTCGCAGTTGTATGATAGTTATGCCCTTGCAGGTTTAGTGTCGGCTACATTTGTCCTCACTTATGCGCTTATTTCACCACAAGTATCAAGGCTCGTTGATCGCTATGGACAAAGAGATATACTTCCAATCGTAACGATCATCTGCACAGTAGGCTTTGTTATCCTAATTTATAGCGCTTGGAAGCAAACTGGCAATTGGTGCTTATTTATTGGAGCATTTTTGGCAGGTTTTATGCCAAGCATATCGGCAATGGTGAGAGCCCGTTGGACAGAACTTTATCGTGATCACCCCAGATTACAGTCGGCTTATTCCTTAGAAACAGTACTTGATGAAGTGTCATTTATTATTGGACCTCCCTTATCTGTAGGCTTATCTATCATTTTATTCCCTCAAGCCAGCTTAATCGTTGCAATCTTATTACTGATTATTGGCGTTATTATATTGGTTCTTCAACGTGCAACTGAACCCCAATTGGACGATTTAAATACCCATCTGCCGAATTCTGGCTCGATTATCCAACTTGCAAATATACGTTTACTGACTTTACTTATGCTGAGCATGGGCGTTATTGTCGGTACAGTGGACATCGTGAGTGTCGCCTTTGCTGAAGCAGTTTCTCAACCCGCTGCTGCGAGTCTAGTGCTCTCTGCTTATGCTCTAGGATCATGTATATCGGGTCTGTGGTTTGGTGCACTTAAGCTGTCAATGCCCTTACATCGACTTTTATTATGTGGCGGTGTAGCTACAGCCATCGCAACCATTCCCTTAGCTTGGATTAACAGTATCGCTATTCTGGCTTGTGTTGTATTTGTGGCTGGAATATTTTTTGCACCGACGATGATCGTGGCAATGTCACTGGTTGAACGTCTTGTCCCGAAACACCGCTTAACTGAAGCAATGACATGGTTATTGGCTGGTTTAAATATTGGTGTAGCATTAGGCGCAGCAAGTGCGGGGCAAATGCTCGATCGCTATGGTTTAGAATATGGATTCTTGATCGCCTTGGGTGCGGGTGCAATCGTATTCATCCTTGCACTATTTGGAAATTATCGTTTAAGACATCATGAACAATCGTCAGCTTAAAATCATTCAAAATAGCTTGTTCACAACTCATTAAAATAGGTCATCAGACGTGAATCATATTGATATCAAAAATTCATTGTTCCTTAGGGCGATAGTTAAGATAAAGCTTTTTGCATTGAATGATGTTTTTTAAAGCGCTTTTCGACAGCTAATATTCCATTTTACAAAAACTGGTGAACTTCAAAATCATTTAAATTGAAGTTCATTTCTCAGTATTACTATTTAAGAAATCTATAGATTCAAATATTTAAAATAAACCACGCTCAAGTTTTTCTTGGTCATTTTTTTGCTTTTAAACAATCCGTCGCCTGATCCAACTTAAACAGCTCATAGATCAGTTCATTTTTTTCTGGCATTGTAAAATCAATTTTAACTTTTTCTGGAGAATCAAACTGATGGTAACTTATTGTAAATTTTTTAGAATGAATTAACTCTCCCATCAGTCCACAGGATTCCTGCGGATCAGTCGCAACAAATAAAATTTGTATTGCTTTTAATCCCTCATCCGCAAAGTCTGTTGTTTGCAGTTTCTGATTGATACCACTATCCATGCTGATATATATCGGCTTATTGGAATCAATAAATTGAGTAGTTTTATTTACTCCTGAATCATCAGTCAATGCGACGGAAAGAGTTAAAAAAACTGCTTTTTCAGGATAACCCAGTGCTTTCGCAAAATTACCTTCTTTTTGGTATAGCCGAATTGCCTCATGACCAGAGTCACTGTAAAGCCTCAAACTATCAATCGCTTTAAAGTTATCCGAGATAATTTGCTTCTGCCAATCATTTGCATAGCAAAAAGTTACTGCCATTGAAAGTTGGAGTAAATAAATTAATTTAACAAGTGTGGTTATTTTTGTTGGCATCATTTATTGCAAGTACTCTTTTCTAGATTTGGAAATAATCAGCTAAACTCAAGGTCTACTTATTGATTTAAAACAATGAATAAAATGATGTGCTTATGGAAATTTAAATTTTAGTTCAAACCAATGATGTTTATAAATACATCAAACTTAAAAAACCGTAAAATTTTTAAAGTATGCTTGCGTTCTCACTATCTAAAATTCAATAATTTATTCTCAGGTTCAGTTATTCTGGAAAGATCATGATCATAGTGCAAACCTGTTTTTATCCTTGAACTTCAGAACGAGCAATGCTCGAACATCCATTTAAAAAAATGCTAAAAATAAACGAATACTCATAAAAATCCTTAATTAAAAATACAGAAGATTAACATAAAATATGTAATTATCAACATTAAAAACCTAGCATAATAATCGTAATCACTACTATTTAAGTTAATCTTTCTAACAAACAAATAACTTCCATTAAATATTATATAAACACTAAAAATATATATAAAAATACTCCCAAATATATTTACCTTACTAATACCTCCATAATATATTGCTTTCAACAAAATTAACAATACAACTACTATAAACGAAATTATTATAGTAGATGTACGTCTTTCATTCATAATTATTTTCATTAAATTATTCAATTATGCATCCACATTACTTTTTTTCCTCCATGACCTTATCAATTTCACTACCTGAATATTTATCAATACTATAACCAATAGCTTCAACCGTTGCCCGTTTAACAGAGTCAGGAGCTGCATCAGCTCCTGCACCAAATACAGCACCTACACTTAATGATATTGCAGTACTTATAATTTTATGTTTTGTAGATTTATCTGGATCAGTCCAATTCAAGAACTCATCAACCCTTGTACCGATTGTTCCTAAAATGCCTCCAACTGGTGCGCCGACTCCTGTTGCCGTACAAGCTATAGCACTAACATCTAATGCAGTACCAATTTAGCATTTTTAAGTGATTCTTCTTTTAACGATCTATCAATACGTTCTTTCTTTGCTTTGGCTTCCTCTATAATTCTTAAATTAGCCTTTAATGCTCTTTCTTCAGATGCAATCATAAGACCTTCAGCTTTAGTATAGTCTTCAGCTTTCTTATTCTTTTGGTTTTGCAACCCCATCGGATCAATCCACTGATTTGGATCACTTACATAAACCGAGTTATTTAACCCACCAAACAACCCAATCGGGTCTTTACTCACATACCTTGCACTATACGGCTCGTAATAACGATAACGGTTATAGTGTAAACCTGTTTCTTGATCCTTGCGCATCAGACCGAGCAATGCTCGATCTTTGCTCATGCCCCTGAAAACGAATATTACTATAGCCGAATGGATTGTCGTGTTCGGTTGTCTTAATTTCTAAAGTCGTACCCCATGTGTCCTTTTAAATTTCCCAAATACACTCACCTAACTCGTTGCTTAATGTTTGCGGTGTTCCTACTTGGTCGCAGTGATAAAACGCCACACGTTCTAATTCAACTTTGTTTTTTCTTTTAGTTCTCCATATTGAGCCTTTATAGATAAAATTGCATTTCTGGATATATGACAATCAGACTAACTATAAATATGCTACTAATTACTCTTTATTTTTTAAAAATTTAATTTCTTCATATATTGCATTCTTTTCAGATAAATATAAAAATTTATCATAGATTGGTTCTACAGCATCTGGATATTGATCTGTTATTAAAAAAAATGTATAAAAAGGTGAAAATACTTTAATTAAAACATTTTTATTAATAATTATTTTTTTCCAAAATAAAATTTTATTCACCTTGACTTCACTTACTTTAAACTCATTATTTTCATAAAGCAGATAAAGTACATTATTTTTATAAAATAATATTGCTTTTTTTCTATTTTTACTCCAATCATAAAATTCGTAATAAAAACCTCTAAGTCCGTGTACTTCCATCTCACCTAAAGCAATTTTAGTTCTTGACAAAATAGATCCCGTCTCCAAATCATATTCTATAATTTCAGAATATTTGTCATAAGCCTTTCTTGACTCTTTTATAAGCAATAAAACGTTGTTATTAATCACACATGACTCCTTTAGCAACAGCTAAACCTGTGCCCCCACCTACAATTCCTACAGTATAATCAATATTTTTTCCGCCAGATCTTTTTTAATTTATTCAGGTGTTTTCTGAAGCATAGTCACTAATAAGAATAAAATTAAAAAATAATTTAATTATTATTTTTCATCTCCTTTCTGTACGGATATAAATCTTCATAATCAAATCTCTTCCAATACTCTTTCCAATTAGGATCTATATTCAGTTTATTTAATTTAACAAATTCTTCGCTTTTAATTTTCTCAATGGCATCACGATTTCCTAGTTCAGCTGATTTTTGTAAAAACTCTGAAGCCATTCCGTAATCTTTTATTTTCAAAAAAACCATAGCCTGACTATATTCAATGCCCCCTCCATCTCTCCCCATATTTTCACTTTTTTGATACCATATTTTTGCCTTTATTAGATCTCTTTCAACTCCATATTCCTCATAGTATGCGTCCCCAATCAATTTCATAGCTTTAGGATCATTTTTTAAAACAAGAGGATATAAGTTTTTGTATGCCTCCAAGTAATCTCCTGATTTAATTAAAGAAACAAAATCAGTGTAAGGTTTTTCTTCTATCTTTCTATGCTTATACTGATAATCCTTAATTAAAAAAAACACTATTATTGATATAATAAATAACATAAAGATCAAAAATATCGCCCTATACCTTACATTCATTTCATCACTCACTTTTCAATTATCATTTTAGGGCTTGTACCTTCAAATAATCGTTTCAATTTAAAGAATTTAGATGTACCTGAGTCATTCATTTTATTCACTGTAATACACCCATGAGAGATACTCCCCTCATGTAAATAAAACTCTCCTCTATTTCTTAACCTTCGGTTTATTATCCCTTCATCTAACCACCAAGACCCACCATATTTATCGACTCTTTTCATATCATAAGTACCTGGTAACGGAGGACCAATATCTTTAGTGTCTAAACATTTCTGTGATGAATTATCTTTACATTCGAATCTACCCGAAAAAATACCATCATCTTTTGTAAACTCTATTGACTGATGCTCTCTCTCGATACCAGTAGTTCCTAATGAAGTTATAATTTTTTTGCATTTTAAATTTTGTGCACTAATTTTATATGTACATTCCGCACTTGAAAATATTTCCATAAGTCCAAGTGGATCCACCCACTGATTCGGATCACTTACATAAACCGAGTTATTTAACCCACCAAATAATCCAATTGGATCTTTACTCACATACCTTGCACTATACGGCTCGTAATAACGATAACGGTTATAGTGTAAACCTGTTTCTTTATCGTAATATTGCCCTTGGAATCTTAGGTTACTTTGTTCAAGTGGATTGGATTCATTTGAAGTTTTAATTTCTTGTGTTGTTCCCCATGTGTCCTGTTTAATTTCCCAAATACACTCGCCTAACTCGTTGCTTAAAGTTTGCGGAGTACCGACTTGATCACAGTGATAAAACGCAACACGTTCCAATTCAGCTTTGTTCTTTTGGGTGTCTGTTTTCCACACTGGATCTTTATAAATCGAATAAGGGACATCTTGAAATTGACGATAATCAGGTGTTTCTATCAGTTGAATAAAACGGGTATAGCCTGTTTGTAATAACGGTACAAAGCTATCTGGTTCATAAACATAGTGTTTGGTGTAGTTTTCTTCTTCTTTGCTTGATCGTTGCGACTCCCAGATCATCAAGTCACCATCCCAACCAAATAAAGTAAGTTCTGAGCTATGTTCTGTTTTGGCGTCATTGAGGCTGTGTTTGTATAATCGACGTCCAAATACATCATAACCATAGCTTGTAATTTGACCATTGTGATCGCTTTGTATCAGGCGATTAAGGTTATCCCAAGTCAGTTTTAAGGTCTGACCTGATTGACTGGTTTCAATCACATTACCTTGCGCATCATATTTGTAATGCTTACCTTGATATTGGCTGATCAGGTTATTTTTAACTTGCGATGTTTGTGTCGCAATCGGGTCGATCAAGTTCCCCGCAGGATCAAAACTAAAGCTTTCAGAACTATACGGGTTTTGCGCTTTAATTAAGCGTCCAATTGGGTCGTATTGATAGCTTAATTTGCCTAATCGGCTGTCATCCACCTGAGTCAGTAGGTAGTTGTTATCATAGTGGTAATGTCGTTCTGCTTGATGTTTTGCTTGTTGTAATTGGGGTTGTTGTAACTGATCGAGTGTTTCTTGTTCATGTCGAATGATTTGTGAACTGAGTAAGCCCATATCATTATAGTTTTTGTTTTGCACCAAGCCATTGGCAAGCAAGCGTGTGGTTTCTCGGTGTAAATCATCTCGCTGAAATGCCACCATGTCTTGTTGGTTAAAAGCAATGCCATAAATATGCTCTGAGCCATAGCTGAGATTGGCTTGGACTTGTCCATCAGGTCGGATGGTTTGGGTCAAATTGCCCAATTCATCGTATTCGTAACGTAGTACTGCGCTCAGTGCAGGCAGATTCGGGACTTTGTAGTGTTGGTGTTCTCGTACCAATTGCCCAAGTGGGTTGCGATAAAAGTCAATTTGGCTTTCTGTATTGCTGGCTTTGCTCAATTGGCTATTTAAGTTGTATTCAAATTCTTCAACTTGACGATGTCGAGTTTGCAGATGGGTATAGGTCTTCGATGCAATCGCTCCACCCTGATGGTAGCTAAATTCAGTCAGAATATTCGGTTGACGGATTTGCGATAGAAATCCATTCTCATCATAACTAAAGTGTTTTTCTTCTCCATCAAAGGCTTGTTCACGGATCAATTGCCCATAACGGTTGTAGTCAAATAAGTATTCAGCATGGTTTTGGTTGATCAGTTTTTGAATCCGACCTTGTTTGTCCCATTGGTAGCCGATTTGGTGTCTATTGGCATCAATGCGTTGTTCTAGTAGCCCAACGGGATTGTATTGGTATTGGGTGATTAAGCCTTTGCTATCGGTATGTTTGAGTAAGCGCCCTTCTTCATCGTGTTCAAATTGTTCTTTTAATCCAGCAGGATAAATGATGGTTTGCAGCTGTCCTTTGTCTTTGCCTTGAGTGCTATATAGATATTGGACTTGTTGTGCATCCGCAGCAGCTTGTGCTGTCAGTGTTCCGTCTTCATCATATTCCCAAGCACTGCTTTTTCCTGAACAGTCGGTATAGGAGATCATTTGCCCAAGGTCGTTATATTGGATTTTCTTTGAGCCACCTTTGGCATCAATCACTTCAACCAATTGGTTGTCATTGTTATATTTATATTGGGTGGTCTGCCCTAATGGGTTAATGTCTTTGCTGACATTGCCATCAGCATCATATTCTTTCTTCCAGATATTGCCTTCAGGATCTTTGGTTTCTGTCAGGTTGCCTGCTTCATCATAGGCAAACAGGATGATGCCACCATTCGGCTGTACTATTTTTACCAATTGATCTCGGTCATTGTACACTTGTTCGGTTTCAAGCCCTGTAAAGTCAATTTGTCGGGTAATGCGTTTTTGACGATCACGGGAAATCCACTTTTCTCGACCATCGGCTAAACGGGTACGGTAGGTAAAACCATCTAAGTCGAAATAGTAATGGGTTGGTACATCATAGGCATCATAGACCGCAACTTGGCGTAGGCGTGGATGCCATTCTAAGCGGGTTTTAAAGCTGCCATCATCTGCCCACTCTGCAATCGCTTTGGCTTTGGGCGAGGTCGACTCATAACGGATGTTTTGTCCACGCCCTGTACGATCGGTATAGCGAGTCAATTGATGGGCTTGGTTATATTCATAACTGCGCGTATGCCCATTTTGATCCGTGGCTTTGATCAGGTTGCCTTGTGTATCGTATTCATAGCGTGCTAAGGGTTCTGCTTGTTCATCAACAAATGCAGCAATGATTTTGGCTTGTTCGTTAAAAGCAAATTTAAGTAAATGTTTGGCGCGTTTCAATTGGAAATCAATGCCCTGCAAGTAGGCAAATTGTTCGTATAATAAATAGGTCAGTACAACTTTTTCATCGGTCTGTTCATTGAATTGTTGGACCAGATGGTAATGTTTTCCAGCATTAAAACTATGAAAATGGAAGTTCCAGTCTGAACCAAAGTTGAGTAATAAATCTCCCTGTTCATAGGGTGCGACACTAAAACCTTCAAAGGGAACTTGATAGTGTTCATAGACAATCGAGGCTGGTAGTTGGTGTTTACGCCCATTGCTGTCGATAAATAAGTAGCCGTATGCGTTGTGTATGATCACATTGGAGAATGGCATCATCCATCGTGCACCGATCATACTGTAGTCAAACTCATTCATCTGTGAGTTATATTGTCGGCTAAAGGCAAAACCCAGTTTAGGTAAATAGAAGTCTGTGTGATTGACCCGTTCAGCACCAATCGCATAGCTGATACTGTGTTCTGTTTTGGAGCTTTGATCTTCAATCAATGTTGCGCAAATCGGATCATTTAACGCATCAGGCTGTAAGGTCACAAACTCTAAAATATCACCATTGATGTGTTGTTCATGTTCGCCTGTTTGGTTGAGGGGGACGCTGGCTGTGGATTTTTTTCCCTGTGTTTGAATGGCGTTTAGGGTTTCTTGAATCAGCCAAGCTAGGCTATATCGTGTACCCGCATTGCTTTGTTGTTGGATCGCTGTAGCAAGTAATGGGGCTGCTTTTTGAACTTCCGTTTGCAAAGTTAAATGAGGCGCTGAAATCTTTGCAGTCATGTCTGCTTGTGCGGGTGCGCCCAACAAATCAATCAATGGCTGTGCCCAATTACTAAATTGTAGATTGGGGTCTCGCTTTTCAGCTGTTGTGCCTGTAGTCACTGTGGGCAATCCACCTGCCACACTGGTGGTAAAGGCTTGCAAGATTGAAGACCCCAGTGTTGTTGCACTGGACAGTAAGCCTGGGAGTTTGGCTTGTGTTTCTTGTAGGAATTTTTCTAAATCACCTGCCATCTGTGCATTTAAGTGCAACTGCATACGACGTAAGTCGGCTTCTTTAATTTTGCCATTGGCTGGGTATAAACACTCTGCCATTAACCCCAACATTGGACGTAATGCCATACGCACATGGGCTTCGGTGTTCGGTTGTAAAAATAAACCGATTAAGTTCATGCTCAACAATGCTGCTTGTTGTACACCGGCATCAGCTTGTTTGGGTTCTGCGGCAAATAGAATCAGATCTAACACACTACCAGACAATGCAAAAATATTGGCAACTGTCGGGACATTGGCACTGGCTTTGAT
Organism: Acinetobacter sp. Ag2; assembly: GCF_001005515.1. Classification (NCBI taxonomy): domain Bacteria; kingdom Pseudomonadati; phylum Pseudomonadota; class Gammaproteobacteria; order Moraxellales; family Moraxellaceae; genus Acinetobacter; species Acinetobacter sp. Ag2. The sequence continues at coordinate 6,598 of NZ_LBNA01000033.1, read as the reverse complement.
TTGTTCGAGACTGGTATTTCCGCATGCTTGTAGGTATTTCTGAATTTGGTGCGCAATAAATTTATGGTCTTCTGTATGCGTCACACTGGCTAAGTTAAATACTGCCAATTCGACTGCTGGCTTTGTATTGTTTGTGCGATATGTTTCTGTTTTATTGGACCCTGCGGTCTGGTTTTTACTGTCTATAAATGCCATGGGCTTAACCTTAATATAATAAATTGTAATTTTGTGAGTGTTCTACATCTTTGATACTTAAAATTTTATGATCAACAAGTAAATAAAACAGACTATCTCAGCTGAGTTGCATGAATAAAAATTAAAAAACTTTCTAATTCATTATAGTGATGCAGCAGATAAGAATAAAAAATTAATATTCACTCGCGTTCAATTAAAAATTCTTAAAGAAGAATAAATTTTGTTAGTTCATAAGATATGCTTATGCTAAGACATCATATCACCATATTTTTATTATTTACATGATTTTAAACATTAAAAAACCACTTAGGATAAATACACCTAAGCGGTTGTTTTATATGGTGGGCCCGCCCAGACTTGAACTGGGGACCAACGGATTATGAGTCCGCTGCTCTAACCAACTGAGCTACAGGCCCTATAAATACTGACGATAGAGTATTTTCGAGAAAGAATACTAGCGAAAATAAAATTGAATTACAAGAACTTTAACAACAACTTAGATTTAATGCATGTTTTTTGAACATTAGAGAGCGAATTCAACGAATTATGACAAAGCAACTGTACTTTGCAATATCGATTACACCAATATGACTAGTGAGGATTTTTACGTTTATCTAAATAAACTTCCAACCCGCTCCATAAACAAATCAACATAAGGACAAAGATCATCACAATAAATAAGGTCATAAACACGCTGCAATCCTTTTGCGCACTGTTAAAATTTTAAGCTCGTTGCTTAACCAAGACTAAAGTCTAAAACATTCAATATCGATAGTGAATATGAGGTTGGTTATTTTTAAAACAAAATAAATCTTATACTATTGTTTTTAATAATTAATTTTGGATTTATTCATTTAATCACGAAGATAAGACACAAATTTATTCAGCCAACTAGCTTTTTAAGCTTTGGAATTATTACTGTAATAGTGGCACTTCTATTCAAAAACATATACGATAATGATAATTGTTATTACTTGAGCAATATGAATCATGGCTTTGAATGCACATCGTACTTTTATTCAAGTGAAGGAAAAAATATATTTAGGTCCCAACTATATTCGTATCATTTTTGACTGTGTAGATACGGATAAATTCAAACATACAAGTATTGGCGATAACAATAAAGTCTTTATTCCAAGACCTGACCAAAGTGAAATAGAGCTTCCAGATTTTGATTTTGATCAACGTAAATGGATCGTCAACAATCCTACCCTTATGCCAGAAATTCGCACATATACCCATCGTGATATTGATCTAATCAATAAAACTTTAACCATTGAGTTCGCAATGCATGGTACAGATACGGTTGCTTGTCATTGGGCTGATCGTGCGCAACGAGGTGATCAAATTGGTGTCACCATGTCTACTGCGACACGAGACTTGATTCCCACTGGGCTTCAACATTATCTGATTATTACGGATAGTACAGGTTTAGCCGTTACACAAGCAATTTTAAAAACATTACCTGCAAGTAGCAAAGCTTATGTGATTGCAGAAGTACCAACTATCGCAGATCGAATCGAATTAAAAACGCAAGCTGATTTAGAACAAATATGGTTATATAACCCTACGCCCTTGAAGCAAAGCTTATTGGCAGATGAGTTAGCGAAACATCCTGAGCTGATCAATCTACCGCCGAGTCGTTATGCACACATCACTGCTGAATTACAAGCTGTACGTGCTTGTCGGAATATTCTCAGAAAACAAAGTGACTGGGGGAAAGAAGATTGTTATGCATGCTCATATTGGCAAATTGGTAAAGCAGACAGTGAGCGATTTTCTAAAGTTGTTGATGATTGAAATAATGTTGTGAGTCCAATATCTCAATTGATTTATTACAGTGCAACTGATTGAAGTTCAAACAAAAGTCTCTATGCTCGTTCTCTGTGTAGAGACTTTAATCATTCAGTGTAAATTAAAATATCGGTGAATAGGCATCTGGCATAAATCAAAAAATGAGACTGGTTTGTGATTGTGAATCATTTCAACATTTCAAGTAATTTCCTCATTCAAAAAAGTACAAATTAATCATTATTTCATATTTAATGATAGAGCCAATTTATTAAAAACTCATACCGTAAAATATGACTTACCTTGATCAATAAAAGCGATGTAATGAAAATCTTGTTGAATAACAAAAATCTTTCGTTGAGCGAGCAGGCTTATAAAAAACTCCGACCTAATAAAATAAAAAGTATCACAATCAATCTTCCAATTACGCTTTTAATATGTTCAAATCTTAATCACAATATTTCATGGCTTTATTCTTTGATAAATTTAATTGTGTATGATGCAGTAACACACAAGAATAATTACGAAACTCGTATTCCTTAATCATTTTGTCCTGTATGAGCTCAATCCGAATCTGGGTTTCTAAATAATCTTTGAAAAAATCTACCTGATTCAAACAAAACATATATTTTTGCTGATGATTCTCTAAGTTGTGCAAACTTGATTGATAAACTTTGCTTGTCAACACATCGTTTACATTTCCGTTTGCATATAAAAACACAATATCAAGCCTTGAGAAATCGTCAGAATTGAAGATGGCTTGGGGCTTCAGCGCACATATATTTTGATTCACGCGTTCATATTTAAAATCTTGGATATATTTCTTTTTACATCCCTGTACAATCAAACAAGAACTTAAAATTATAATCAAACCACAATATTTCATCGATGACCTAAAAAACAATCAGTTGATATAAATAAATTGCTGATTGGTGAGTGGAACTAAAACCTGTTTAGCATAAAACTCATTGAATATCTGTGTGGTAATATCTGAAAATGGTTCATCTTTAAAATGCGGTAAAATTGAAAAATTGATCAATCCCAATCCTTGAATATCCTGTAAATAAGGTGCTTTTGAAGCATCATCCATTGTTCTGATATATTCTAAATCTTGTCCCAATACGATAGAGCCAGCGGAACTGCCTATATAAGGTTTTCCCTGATTGATCAACTTTGAAATGACTTTGTCAGCCTGAGATCGTTTTAATTCTTGTAAGAGATAGAAGGTATTCCCTCCTGAAACAAAGATAAAGTCATTCCGATTTAGCGTCGCTTCAATTGACTGGATGTCTTGCTCATCTATATATAAAACGTCAACCTGAATGCCTAGTTTTTCAAAGGCTTTTTTATCATCTTCGACATAAAATGTAATTGATTCAGGCTTACTTGCAGTCGGAATAAATGTAACAGACTTACCGATTAGAGGCTGATCAATATGCTGTGCAAAATCCAAATAAACATCCGCAAAAGAAGCTGCTAGAAAAAGGTTTTTCATGATGAACGCTCTATTTTCAGGTTGTATTAAAAAATATTGTTAATTTTTAAAATAATTCAAAATCTTAAATGAAGACAATAAATCTAGATATTCAAATCAGTCCAACTTTATCATAGCACAGCACTGCGACGGATTTTATGTAAAAATACAATGCTCAAATCAGTTTCTCATTCATATAGCGCCAATAACGTTTGGGAACATATTGAATATGAAGTTTGATATTTTTACGTGCCGAAATATTGACACTATTAAAATAGTCTTTCCAAAGTTGGTCATAAAGGATTTCATCGTCATCCAGTTCAATACTAAAATCCTGACTGGTCCCCTTAGCAATATTTTGATCAATCTCAAATACATTCATACTGACTTGATGAATATTTTTTAAGTCATAATAAATGCCAAAATTCCGCAACTCATCATAAATGAGCCAACGTTGATCTTGATATCTTGTTTTGAAGTGCCTTTCAATCAATGGAAGAACATTGAAATCAGGACGTACCAAACTTAAAAATAATTCATCTTTACACTTTTTGAAACGGACAAAAGCCTCCATACGGTGCTTCTCACGCCCCACTTGTTTCGCCCATTTAGAAACTGCAAGTACATCTACATGACCATAATCAGCATCGACACGTCGATGTGATGAAAACACGTAGATACTCAAATTAAATAAATGTTGAAATGCACTTTCCTGCTCAGATAAAAAAGTATAATAAAAATTACGCAATGTATTAGATGAAACCTTTTGCTTAAATGCCTTCCACACGCGATCAGCATGAATTTCATTAGACTCAACAAAAATCGTTTCATCCAATAAACTGGATTGAAGACTATTTTGGCTGGCTATCAAGACATCCAGCTCTTTAAACTGAAATGCACGAAACACACAGCATAATAAGCCAGTCATCGTTCCATCAAAAATATACTTTGCCATTTAAAATAAAAGGTCCAACTGTGGTGAAAGTTGTTGCGTATATTTTGATTGACCAGTTTGTAATATTTGGTGACGAATCTGACTCGGTGATTGATCCTTTACAAAGGCAGGCGTATCAGCACAACGGATAAAATGGACAGCACGATTATATGCAATACCCATTTTCTTAATTTGATCGATATGAATCTTCCCAAAACGTCGAGCCTGAATAATTTTTTTGGCTGAACGTACACCGATACCAGGTACGCGCAATATCATACGATACTCAGCACGATTGATGTCTACAGGAAATTGCTCAGGATGTCGTAATGCCCAACTCAGTTTGGGGTCGATATCCAAATCTAAATTCGGATGTTTTTCATTGACAATTTCTGTTGCCTCAAAACCATAGAAGCGCATTAACCAATCGGACTGATACAGACGATTCTCACGTAATAGTGGCGGTGCAGAACCAACAACAGGCAATGCTTTTTCTTGATCATTGATTGGAATATATCCTGAAAAATAGACCCGTTTAAGCTTAAATTCTTTGTAGTGATGATCTGCCATGAGAATGATATCTTGGTCTGTTTCATTGTGTGCTCCCACAACCATCTGTGTGGTTTGCCCTGCCGGCACAAACTTCGGCACAGACTTTATAATTTTTCTCTCATCTTTAAACTGAATTAATCGATCTCGTACAATGCCTAAGTCTTTTTGCACTTCTCCATGAGTTTTTTCTGGTGCAAACTTTTTTAGCCCTTCTTCGGTCGGCATTTCCAAGTTAATACTCATACGATCAACATAAAGCCCAGCTTCATGAATGATTTCTTGTGACGCACCTGGAATGGTTTTAAGGTGAATATAGCCATTAAAATTTTCTTCCAGGCGTAGTTTTTTCACCACCTGCAACATACGCTCCATGGTGTAATCAGCAGATTTAAAAATTCCTGAACTTAAAAATAGCCCTTCAATATAATTTCTTCGGTAAAAATTAATGGTTAAATCCACGACTTCTTGCACAGTAAATGCCGCTCTTTTGACATCATTTGAGCGCCTAGAAACACAATAAGAGCAGTCAAAAATACATACATTGGAAAATAAGATTTTAAGTAAGGAAACACATCGCCCGTCTTCGGTATAGCTATGACAAATACCAGAACCTGTATTTCCAAGCCCTTTATCCTTGTTTTTACGTTGACTTCCACTGGACGAGCATGACACATCATACTTTGCAGCATCTGCCAAAATTTGCAATTTTTCTCTGATACGTTCTGTCATGACTTAAACTCAATTTTACCAATGAATTTTAGTCATTATATAAACTCTGAAGGCTGTAAAATATTGATCTAATCATCATCACGACATGAGCTGACGTATAAATTATAATCCATTATTTTTACAGTAAATTATCAACACAAACTTCTAAATAAAAACTAGAAATATACAATGAATTTAAAACATTTAAACATTGCCCATTCATGTTGATGGGCAAATCTCAATAGTAAAGTCAATGTTCTTCTAAGCTTGCGCTGAAAGTGGCAGTCCAAAGATTCGATCAAATGACCAGTTAAAAATAAATGTATAAATAGGGATAATGACAATCAAGGCCGCATCCAACAGGAATGCATCAAGAAAACTGATTTTCATCCACCATGCAATCAAGGGGATTAAAAATACAATTAAGATCAGTTGGAAGCCAATAGCATGAACAATACGACGTTTTACCGTACGTTGACGTGAAAGTTGACGTTTTTCCCAAGCCTCAAAAATAAGGTTATAAATAAAATTCCAACTCACAGCAATGGTCGTAATAAAAATCGCCAATGGACCCGTATGACTCAATTGAGTCCCTGAAAGTAATGCAAGACCTAAAGATGAAATTGTCAATCCGATGATTTCATAACTACTCACATAAATCACTCGACGTTTAAACCCTTGCATAAATCAATCTCAATTTTTGAAGAAAGGCTATTTTAATTTCAGTTATAATAATAGATAAAGATAATAGCTTTCAGTTGAGCTGATACCAAACTATGAATTTCACCAGTGAAAATATTGAATTGTTTGTCAAAGTCATTGATACAGGTTCTTTTTCAGCTGCCGCTCGTGCCCTAAATAGGGTTCCATCAGCAGTAAGCATGGGAATCGCCAATATTGAGGCTGAATTAGGCTTACAACTCTTTGAAAGAACACCAAGAAAA
>NZ_LBNA01000022.1:0-38033 GCF_001005515.1 Acinetobacter sp. Ag2 | reverse complement strand
AATAAAATGAAAGCGATCAATAGATTGTTTGATGATCTAAAGCTTGCACTGCCACGCTTTAGTGCTAAAGTTTAAATTGTTTTGCGTAGGCGATGCTTCACTTTTCAGAGATGAAAAGTGACAAAAATCTTTCGTTGAGCGAGGGGTACATCCTCATACCCCCCGCTCAACATGGCGACATCCATGTCGCTTCAAGATAGCAAGACCATCTATGATTGAACAGTACAAAATAACTGAATCATCCAAATCACTTGTATGAAAATTAGGCGGTTTTGACTCTAGTCTTGATTGCTCTTTTTCGTATGCGTAATCCATTAAGTTTCTTGATTAAGGCTTTAACACGAGGCTAATTTCAGCTACTTTTTAGGCTCTAAATAAGTGATAGTTTCAGATTTAGACATTCCTTTGTAATCTGTGATTAAGATATTCAGTTTAATTTTCTCTCCCTTTTTAAGTTCTGAGCGATTTGGATAATTTGTTAAATTCTCTTCTATAACTTGACCAATATAGTGTTGGCAGCCTTGATCCGCACGCCCAGCTGCTTGCGCTTTTTTGACAACACCTTTGATATGCATTGATGTTTCCTCTATTTCACCAAGTCCATCTCTATTGATATAAAGTGTACGTGTTGAAGTATTTTCTAAAAGTCTAACAATAAGATCACATGAGTTTTCATAAGATGCAAAAGTGAGATTGCTCATCGTGATCAAGATAGAGAAAAATATAATCTTCATTGTTGTTATTCCTTTCAGTCTGTAATGTTCGAATTATATTTAGGTCCTATGTTCCCGCGATGATGCAGCTTAGGGATATATTGGTGGTATTTAAGTGCATCATGTCTGTTTTTGCAATACAAGTGACTTATATTATCGCTGGCTCAGTTTTTGCTTGAACTAAATCAAATTGCCTCTGCGCACGTATCACATGTTGCATATTTCCTTCAGCCCAGATTTTAAATGATAGTGCGGTTTGGGCAAATTCATGTCCTAGTGTTGTTAAAGCATATTCAACTCGAATAACATTATTTTCATGAATAGTACGAGAAATAAAGCCATCTCTTTCAAGAATTTTTAATTTCTGAGAAAGCACTTTGGGAGAGATGCCCATCAAGTTTTTTTTGAGTTCATTGAAGTGCTGTGAGTGCTGATCGAGTTGATAAATGATTAATAAAATCCATTTATCTGCAAATTTTTCAAAAAAAGATCGTGCCGGGCAATCAGGATGAAAAATATTAAAATTGAATGCATTAGTCATAAAATTAACCTCTCTGTAGGCATTTTAGAACAAAAAATTGACCAGTTACCAAGTAGTAACTAATTGATACTAGATTTCAAAAGTATATCATAAATTTATCGAGTTGAAACAACGGATGACTAAGGCAGTTGTTTTTGACTGACCATAGGGTATGAATGGATATTGTTGCAATGAAAATTTCAGATGCAGTCATTTTTATAACAGGTGCAAATCGTGGTTTAGGTTTGGCATTGGCACAAGAAGCGGTACGACGTGGTGCTCAAAAAGTATATGCAGGAATGCGTAATATTGCTGATTTTAATGAACAGGGCATTATTCCAGTTGTTGTGGATGTAATAGATCCTATTTCTATTCAAAATGCAGTAGCGCAATGTGGTGACGTTAATATTTTGGTGAACAATGCAGGTATTGCTCGTCTTAATCAAAGTCCTGTTGAAGCCAATATAGTGGCAACAACTCAAACTATTTTAGAGACCAATTTATATGGTGTGGTCAATACAACGCAGTATTTTTCTCCCATTTTAGAAAACAAATCTGAAAGTTATATCGTCAATATTCTTTCTGATGTGTCTTGGGAGCCAAGCACACTTTTGGCCAGTTATGCAATTTCTAAAGCTGCAGCTTGGTCATTTACCAATTCAACACGTCAATGGTTATCTAAGTTTAATGTGCATGTGATGGGCGTACATGTGGGATTCATTGATACAGACTTAACCCAAACACTCGATATTCCTAAAATTTCTCCATCAACTGTTGCGCAACAGGTATTTGAGGGAATTGAAAACAATGCATTTGAAGTACTGGTGGGAGCATCCACGCAAGCACTCAAAAAAGGTTTAACCGCAACATTACCCAGTTATATCAAATATTAGATATTTAATTCAAAAGTAACATATACACGAGGACTTAACATGTCAAAAATTGCTGTCGTTTATTATTCAGGTTATGGTCATACTAAAGTGATTGCAGAAACTTTCGCGGCTGAAATTGATGCAACATTGATTGAAATTGATCAAGAAGGAAACATCCAAGATCAAGATTGGGACACTTTAGATGCTGCTGATGCAATTGTATTTGGTGCACCCACTTATATGGCAAATGCGCCGTGGCAATTTAAAAAGTTTGCTGATGCATCTTCAAAGCGTTGGTTTACACGTGCTTGGACTGACAAGATCTTCGGTGGCTTTACCAACAGCGCAAGTTTAAATGGTGATAAGCAAGTGACCTTGATTTCATTGCAAACACTTGCATCTCAACATGGCGGTATATGGGTGAGCTTAGGTTTGTTGCCAGCAAATACTAAAGATGCAACACGTCAGGATGTGAATAATTTAGGTGGTTCTGTGGGCTTATTGGTTCAATCGCCATCTGATGCCAGTGTTGAGGAAATTCCAAGTGGCGATTTGGAAACAGCAAAAGCCTACGCAAAACGTATCCAAGCCATCACTGACAAATTTATTGCATAATTCATGATCCATGCTTTAAAAGCATTGCTTGAATCTATGAAAACAACAAAGGCGCATTCAGCGCCTTTGTTGTTTTAGAACTTTTCAAATCATAGATTATTCATGTTCATTATGTTGTGGAGCTGGATAGCGGAAACCGCGTGTTTTATAGGCTAAATAAGCAACACCAAGTACAGCCCATGCTAAACCAAGCTTTAATGCCATTTCATCAATTTCTAGCCACATTAAAAATACGCTGGCAAAACCAAGTGAAGGAATAACCACATAGTTGATGATTTCTTTTAGAGATTTCGTTCTGCCATCACGTAGTGCGTAACGTGAAATCACGGAGAAATTCACAAAGCTAAATGCAGTCAAAGCACCAAAACTAATTAAGTTAACGATATGCTCAAGGTCTAAGAAACCAGCAGAGAGTGCAACAACACCAACAATCAAAATATTATAAGTCGGTGTATGTAGTTTCGGGCTGATATGACCAAATACTTTTTTGTTGATCACGCCATCACGTCCCATGACATACATCAAACGTGATACACCCGCATGCGCTGAAATCCCTGATGCAAGTACCGCAATCACCGCAAAATAAAGCACCAGCTTTTTAAACGCAATTCCCGTAATCGCGGTGAGAAGCGTTGCATTACCAAGCGCTTCCAACATTACAGGCTGAGACTCATCCAGTGGATTGAAATAAAGCGTTGCATTACTTGGGAAAAATAACTGAATAAAGTAAGTGCTTACAATAAAGATGATCCCTGCAATTAAAGCAGTTGAAAAAATTGCTTTTGGCAATGTTTTTTCAGCATCTTTAGTTTCTTCAGCTAGTGATGAAAGTGCATCAAAACCAGTGAATGAGAAACACAGAATCGTTGCACCACCAATTAATGCACCAATGGTTGTCATTTCACTCCAAAAAGGAGCAAGTGACCATAATTCTGCTTTGTCAGGATTTAATGTGCCATCTGCATAAACGCCTTGAGTCAGTAAAATATAAACCTCATAGACAAAATAGAAGATGATACCCAGTTGAACAACGACGATGGTGCTATTAAATCTTGCAACAAAACGTGAACCAAATAAGTTAATCACTGTCATAATAGCAGTCAACGCAATAACCCATATCCAGTTATTGACGTCTGGGAATAAAGCCCTTAGGTAGATATCCGCCAGAATAATATTGACTAGTGGTGATAATAAATAATCTAACCAAGATGACCAGCCGACCATAAAGCCGACGTTGGGATGGATTGATTTTTGCGCATAAGTATAAGCAGAACCTGATGAAGGATAACGCTTAATCATATGACCATAGCTGATAGAGGTTAAAAGAATGGCAACAAGCGCAAAAATATATGAAGTTGGAACATGTCCGTGACTTCCGTCTGATACTAAACCAAAGGTATCAAATAAGGTAAGTGGCTGAATATACGCTAGACCAATAATGATAATATGCCACAACACAAGATTTTTTTTCAATTTGGCTGTGGATTGGGTCCCAGTGATATCTGTCAACGGCGTTATCCTCTTAATCGTTGATCAAGGATCAGTCATATTGAATAAGGATCGTTTGAGACGAACGATCCCCCCCTAAGAATAAAACAAAAGTGCGCCAATCTACTCTAAAAAGGTCGCCTTTGTCAGTAACTTTGTTTGCTTTTTTAGCAGAAAACATGCCATCTTGATTAAAAAATAGCTGACTGACCATTCTGCAAGATAAAAGCCCGATGTTTAGAAAAACATCAGGCCAGTTCATAAGCGTATATTGTCTTAATTTTAAACAATTACCAAGCTTTTTCTAAGATAGATTTTAAATCTTTAAATGTTGCTTCTTTCGGGTTGAAAATAATTGATCCGTCATTTAAAGCTTTTTCAGCGATTTCATCGAACTGAGCTTGCGTGACTTTACCTGTTTCACTGAGCGTACGTGGCAATTTAGTCAGACTGTTAATGTGATCACGCATAGTCATTAACATTTCAATTGCTTTATCAGCACGTTGATTGGCAGGTGTTTGTGCATAAATATCTGCACCAGCAAGTGGCAATAATAAATCTGCAATTTTATTGCCATTTACGTCCTTGTTATATTCCAATACATAAGGAAGGAACAAGTTCATACATAAACCATGTGGTAAGTGAGCAACTGCACCTAAAGCATGACCCAATGAGTGAACAATCCCGACCATAGAATTCGAAAATGCGATTCCAGCCATCGTAGATGCTTGTGCAAGTTCTAGGCGTCCATTGGCATCACTTGGATTGTCGAGCACATCAAATAAGCTCTTGCTGATTTTTTTGATTGCTGCAGTGGCATAAGCATCAGAAATCGGATTGGCGGCAATACATGTATATGCTTCAATCGCATGTGTCATTGCATCCATTGCCGTCATTGCTGTCAAATGCGGTGGCAACGTTTGTGTCATTCTCGGATCAAGAATGGCAGCATGTGGCATTAAGTAGTTTGAGGCAAAAGCCAGTTTTACATTTTTTTGGTTATCTGAGACAACAGCTGCCAATGTTACCTCTGAACCCGTACCAGATGTCGTCGGAATCACGAAAAAAGGTTTAAGTGGGCGAGGCAGGTTATGTGCACCTGAATATTTTAGTAAATCATCGCCGCCTTCAGAAACCAGAATATTGGCTGTCTTAGACGTATCAATGACTGAACCACCACCAACTGCAATGATCGCATCACAATTATTTTCTCGATAAGCTTGAGCCGCTGCACGCACAGTTTCTAGGCTAGAGTCTGGTGGAACGTCATCAAAGATTACGCCAATTTCAATGTCAGTGGATTCAAATGCGGCTTCAATTGGTGCTAAAAGCTGATTGGCGCGAACACCTTTGTCAGTAATGATCATCGGGCGTTTAGCGCCTAATGCTGCCAGTTCAAATGGAATATGTTCGAGTGCAGCATGACCAGCAATCACTTTTACAGGACAGAAAAATTCGTAATATGGTTTAGCCATGGGTTAAGCACTCCCTTTTAAATATGATTGGGCAACTTTGAGATAAATATTCGCAGCACCAGCTAATTTTTCTTTTAAGGTTAACTCTGAAGGGTATTCCTTTACTGCAAGTTCCGCGACGAGTTTTGGTAAGATCAATGCTTCCATTTTGTTTAGGCAACGCACTAAACGAATCGCATAAGACACGTCACCATCTGCAATCATGCGATCATTGGCAAAAGCTTGTGCTGTACTTTCTTGGAATGAAAAGACCAAGAATGCGTGATGAACATGCTTAAAAATAATTGAAAGATCAGGTTTATGGTCTAATGACTTGACCAATTCAAGCTGTTGCTTTTGATTCACCTTGGCAATAAATGAAGCGCCATTTGGAAAAACTTTCATCGATAATGTAAAACCAACAGGGAGTACAGATACTTCATGTTTAATTTCATCATCAACTTGACTCGCCATCACTAAACCTCTGCCAATCACATCCATCATGAGTTTGACGTAGGCTTGTTCTAAAGCGGGTTTGATAGATTTACTTGAAATCACTCGCTTGTCCCTTTATGCAGTTGTATTTTGTTTTAGAGTAATTACTCTAATTTGTTTTTAGAGAAAAAGAAAGTGATTTATTTGCATGTGACTTGATCGTCATTTGAGTTTTTGTCAATGACCTCAATCTCACTAAAGTAATTGCTTTGTTGAAAATACTCAACCACATCTTGAGACAATTGATTGTAATCTGGATGATTTTGGACTAAATCACAAACCCGTACCATTTCTAAACCTGAATATCCACAAGGGTTGATGGTGTGGAAACCCTCTAAATTACAGTCAATATTTAAAGCTAAACCGTGATAGCTACGACCTCTACGGATTTTAAAACCTAAAGAACCAATTTTACGTTCATTGACATATACCCCTGGCGCATCAGGTTTGGCATATGCTTCAACTTGATATTTCTTGAGTAAATCTATCATGAGATTTTCTGCATAAGTCACGAGTGTGCGAACATTCCATTTCAAGCGATTCAAGTCAAACATAAAATAAATCACCATTTGACCAGGACCATGCCAAGTGACTTGCCCTCCACGATCAGATTGCACCACTGGAATATCGGTATGCATTAAGATGTGTTCTGGTTTACCCGCTTGTCCCTGAGTGAGTACATCAGGATGTTGTAGAATCCAAAGCTGATCAGGTGAATGTTCATCACGTTGCTCAGTAAAAGATTTCATTTCTTGAAAACGATTTGAGTAGGATGTCAAATCTTGATATTGGCGAATAATCAGTTTGGGTTTTAGAACAGCATCACTCACTATCATGTGTCCTTGAAAATAGGGGAGTTGGTTAATTATAAGGAAATTGACGACTAAAGGTGAAAACAGTTGTTATCGGTTTAAAAATAACAGGGTAATTAAGATTTAGGTGGGGCTGAGCTGGCATAAAAAAACACGCCATATAGGCGTGTTCCTTATTTATTGCAAAATTACAATGCTGTACGAATATGTTCGCAAGCCGCAAGGTCAGCATATAATGCATGAACTTGTTCAAGCTCATCAAAACGCAATTGAGCAGTAATTGAATGATATTTACCTGTACGTGATGGTTGTACAACTAGCGTTGTTTCATCAAATTCTGGAAAATGTTTAACCAAAATTTCGACGACAGCACCACGTAATTCTTCACCCGCATTACCAATCAATTTGATTGGGTAATCCATTGGAAAAACCCAAAGATGTTCTTGTAATTCGCGAGATGGAGTGCGGTCTAACATTTTTTCACCTCTAATTTATCAACAATGCCTGCAACAGTGCAGGCATTGTGTTTCTCTTAAATACTTAATGGGGTTACTCGATTAATTTTCAAGTCCCAAAAGTATTCATAGATTAAGCATGGAAATTAGTCATTTTCAAGGAATGAACGCAAATGCTCAGAACGTGAAGGATGACGAAGTTTACGTAATGCTTTTGCTTCAATCTGACGGATACGTTCACGTGTCACGTCAAATTGTTTACCAACTTCTTCCAAAGTATGGTCTGTTGGCATATCAATACCAAAACGCATTTTCAACACTTTGGCTTCACGTTCAGTCAAGTTTTCAAGCACTTCACGTGTTGCTTCTTTTAAGCCTTCTGAAGTTGCAGCATCAACAGGTGAGGTGATGTTGCTGTCTTCAATGAAATCTCCAAGATGCGAATCTTCATCATCACCAATCGGCGTTTCCATAGAAATCGGTTCTTTGGCGATTTTGAGCACTTTACGAACTTTAACTTCGTCCATCTCTAAACGTTCACCTAATTCTTCAGGTGTTGGTTCACGCCCCATTTCTTGAAGCAATTGACGAGATACGCGGTTGATCTTGTTAATTGTTTCGATCATGTGGACTGGAATACGAATTGTACGTGCTTGGTCAGCAATAGAACGGGTAATCGCCTGACGAATCCACCAAGTTGCATAGGTCGAGAATTTATAACCACGACGATATTCAAACTTGTCTACTGCTTTCATCAAGCCAATATTACCTTCTTGAATCAAGTCGAGGAATTGTAGACCACGGTTGGTATATTTTTTCGCAATCGAAATTACCAAACGTAAGTTTGCTTCCACCATTTCTTTTTTGGCACGACGAGCTTTCGCTTCACCAATCGCCATACGTTTAGAAATATCTTTAATTTCTTTCACGTTTAGATTAAGTTCTTTTTCGATGTCTGCAATTTTTTGTTGAAATGCCAATACATCTGGGCGAACTTTTTCTAAATAGCCTTTCATCTCCGCTGGTGCTTTAGCAATCTGCTCGTCCAACCATGCTGGATTTGATTCTTGACCTGGGAATGATGTACGGAATTGCGTACGGTCCATACGTCCACGACGAACCGCATAACGCATCACTTCACGTTCAGAAGTACGAATTTGCTCGTGTGTACCACGAATCATTTCAGAAATAATGTCAAACAAACGTGGAGTGAATTTGAACATCATAAATACAGTTGCAAGCGCTTCCATGGCTTCAACACCTTGAGCGCTGTTGCGACCATGTTGAGCAATTGTTTCTTTCGCTGCATTCCAAACCGCTTCTAATTCATCGAAACGAACTTTGGCGATTTCAGGATCTGGACCAGACTCACCTTCAGAATCATCATCACTTTCTGACTCTTCATCTTCGTCATCATCATCCAATTTAACGTCTTTGGCAGGTTTAGTTGATGAACTAGTTTCATCTTCATCTAAATCTTCTGATTCGTCTTCTAATACTTCAGGAATTGCTTCATCTGTTTCAGGGTCTAAATAACCTGAAAGAATATCAGCAAGGCGACGTTCACCAGCTTCATAATCTTTGTATTCTTGTAGTACAACTTCT
This sequence comes from Acinetobacter sp. Ag2, assembly GCF_001005515.1. Taxonomy (NCBI): domain Bacteria; kingdom Pseudomonadati; phylum Pseudomonadota; class Gammaproteobacteria; order Moraxellales; family Moraxellaceae; genus Acinetobacter; species Acinetobacter sp. Ag2. The sequence continues at coordinate 29,004 of NZ_LBNA01000022.1, read as the reverse complement.
ACAGCATTTGGCCAGTAAGCGATTGAATGTAAAACGTCACGAATACCTTCTTCAATACGTTTAGCGATACTAATCTCGCCTTCACGTGTAAGAAGTTCAACAGTACCCATTTCACGCATATACATACGTACAGGGTCAGTGGTACGACCAGGTTCATTTTCTACAGAGGCAAGTACAGCAGCAGCTTCTTCTTCTGCAACTTCATCGCCAGCTTCGCTATTCCCATCAAACATTGCATCATCAGTTTCTGGTGCGCGTTCGTGTACAGGAATACCCACGTCTTGAAGCATTTGAATAATGTCTTCAATCTGTTCGCTTTCTGTGATTGAGTCTGGGAGATGATCGTTAACCTCAGCGTAGGTTAAGTAACCTTGTTCTTTGCCTCGGCTAATAAGAGCCGCTACTTGTGAAGTAGGGGAATGCATTTCGCTCATCTTTACTCTCTTCTCGTTGAATCTGTGGCAGTGAAAAACCGTGCATAATAGCACAATCTGTTAATTTATAGATGTGAATAGCTCAGCTATCCCATCAGAAAACCAGTTAAAACGGTCTGATAGAATATTTAGAATTCAAATTCAATCAATTAGGTGGGGCTGAAATTGTTATTTTCAAGATCATCCCGTGCGTTTTTTGTTCAAATTTATCGAAAAACAACAAGACGCAGGGTGGATTATATCATTACATAAAATAGGGCTTAAAAAAAGCCTAATTTGGTCTATAAATACAAAAAAAATAAAAAAAACTTGACAAGTTTTCTGAAGACAGATAAATAGCGCCTAGACCCATTCACTTTTTTTCATTATGAGGTAGTTTTAGTGTCTTCTACAGATTTTGAACTAGATGATAACTACGGTGATGATGATGTTAGTTTTGATGAGTCATCAAGCAAAATTAGCGCCAAAGAATCTTTAGAAAAGCGACGTTTGATCGATGATTTACTTGCACAGCGTCGTTTAGAGAAAGATTTAAAAGATTTTGATTATGACATTGATGACGACGATGATTTTGATGATGAAGATTAAAAATTCATTGGGCATAGCCTTGGAAAATGCTATGCTTAAAGCTGATCAAAGTTTATTGGAAACAAAATGAGTGCTTTAGATTTAGACCTACTGAGCGATTATCTAGATGGTGACCAAAATGAATTTGGTCTAGATTTCGCAGCGACTCATGGTTTCTTATGTGCAACTGCAGTTGGTCCTCGTTTTGATCAATGGCTAGATGAGTTGTTTGATAACAATCAAAAGAAAGTTCCTGCTGAAATTATTGCACAAATCAAAGCATGGCTTGAAGCGATTCGTCAGAACTTAGCCAACGAAGAAGGAATTGAGTTTCCTTTTGAAATTGAAGAAGCAGACGTAGAGTCTAGTTTAGGAGATTGGAGTGTTGGTTTCGTAGACGCAATGTTCCTGAATGAAGATGCTTGGTTTGCACCAGAATATGAAGAGCAAATTGTAGATCTAACACTGCCAATGATGGTGTTTAGTGGTGTAGATGATGAAGATCCTCAAATGGAATCATTCCGCCGTAATGGTCAATTGATGGATGAGATCGCCGAAGAAATTCCTGAAAATCTGAATGAAATTTACTTGATGTACCATACACCAAACTAATCGACTCAGATAAAAAGCCTGCTTTCTCCAGTGAAAGCAGGCTTTTTTTTGTTTTGCTATCTGCGATAACAACACCAATACCAAGAGGCTTGATCTTGATAATATAAATCTGAATAATATTTTCTTATTTACATCCTATTTTGATATTAAGGTTGGCGATCTGCAATTTTCTTTAAATTTTCATGAATTTTGAAAATCACAATCAGCAGTTCTGAGTAAACTCGAACAGCCAAGCCACCAAACACAATAATCAATATGGCAGAGAACAAGCGACTAAAGAATCCTGAGTATGCGCCATAACCAAACCCAAACAATGTGGTTAAAGCAGCAATCACCACACCGATTAATCCGAGCCAATATAAAACAGTGACAATTTTTGGGGTAAGCATGTCATTGAGTGTCAGTAAGTTATTCATGTATTAAGTACCTGTTATATTCTTCATTTAGTGATATATGTGCATGGGGTTGTAAGTGATTAAAATTTGCACTCAAAAATTTTAAATGAGATTTATTACATAATCAATCTTGCAAATGAAACAGGTTGAACTCAACCCAAATTCAATCGGGCTTCTTTCATAAGTTCTTTATAAACTATAAATCGACAAAAATCCCCTCAGCTTTGCCTTTTGTTGAAGGAAAGAAGGCACTTTCAGTATCCATTTGATTCGTTCAATATGATCGTTTTCTGATGTATAAAAGAGCTCTATTGTTCACACACAAATAAGCTTTGAGGAATTTAAAATTTACCAATTTCCTCAAAGATTATAAACAACAGCATGATATTTCGAAATTTAGAACTTCGCGAAAAGTAAGCTGCACCCTAAAATAAACAATAAAACCCCAATAATTCGATTGATGATAATTTCATTGTCTAAAATTTTATTGCGGATTGTGGGATGTGCGCAAAATAGTGCAATGAGTGCGAACCAAATAAAATGGCTGATTGAAATAAAAGCGCCGTATGACACTAATTTTAGTGTGGAATTCCCAGCTGTAGTAATCAATTGCGCAAATAAACTGACGACAAATAGGGTTGTTTTGGGGTTCAGACTATTGGTTAAAAAACCATGTCGAAATGCTTGCCAAGCAGTGATACCCACACCATTTTCATTTAACTGTACTTTGTTTTGGGTGAAGGTTTTGTATCCCAAGTAAATCAAATAAGCTGCGCCAACATATTGAATCGTTTGTAGGAGATAAGGCATATGGTTTTTTAAAAAACCGAGTCCAAGCAGACTATAAGCCACATGTATCCACACACCGCCTGCAATTCCCAATGCTGTACTGAGTCCAATTTGACGACCATATAGATAACTATTACGGGTCACAATGGCAAAGTCAGCCCCTGGGCTAATGACAGCCAAACAAGTGATTAAGATGACAGCAATCATTTCATTCACTCATGCATTCCTTTTTTGAAAAATAAATTATTGTGTATATTTTTCATATATTTGATATAAAATAAATCGAGAATAATTTTTGGGTATACATGAGTTTTTGGAATATATTTAAGAGTGGTTGAATTTCTTCAAGTTTATTTACCAATTGCTAAATTTATCTTTGTTGTTGCTATAAATCTTAAGATCAAATGAGTAAATCATATGCATAAATATGATGAGACAGAGTGAAGTGGGGAAAATTTTTAGCAGGAAATATAGAAATTTTATTTTAACTTTGAATTCGACTGTTTTATGACATTCGATAATGAATAAAGGGGATGATGAGTTTTATTTTTAGTGGCTGTTGTATATTTTCAAAATTGAAAACTCGATGATCTGATGCAATTAAATGGACGGGAAGCAGCTTTGTGATCACCTATCCATCAGCTTTCAGCTTTAAAATTTTCAGGGGGATGCTTTTGATTACATTGACTTGGCTTTTTTGAATCTTCGATACACCCAATAAGCAATGAAAATAAAGACGATGAAAATAATGACATAGCTCACTTGACTGAAAATTTTTTGCATTAATGCAGTATTGTTTCCAAAGTAATAGCCGACTGCGGCAAGAAAGCTGGTCCAGATGACTGTTCCTAAGCTGCTATACAGCATAAATTTCCAAAAGGGCATATGACTCATTCCTGCTGGAATACTAATCAAAGAGCGTACAGCTGGAATCATTCGCCCAAAAAAGACCACATTGTGACCATATTTCTCAAACCAATCTAAAGCTTTTTTAACATCTTCTGTTTTGATAAAAAGATATTTTCCGTAGCGATCTACCCATTCAAAAATTTTTTGATTGGGAATCTTACGCCCAACCCAGTACAACAATGCTGCTGCAACAAGTGAGCCTATACTTCCTGCAATAATTACACCCGATAACAGCAATTGTCCTTGAGATGCGGTAAAGCCTGCAGATGGCATAATAATTTCAGAGGGAATAGGGGGGAAAACATTGTCTAAAAACATGAGCAGAGCAATACCGAAGTAACCCAATTGCTCCATGATCGCAATAATCCAATCAGTCATTTTGTATATAAAAATAGGCAGTTATCAACATAGTATTGTGTACATTTTAGAAAATATAGTAGGGATTTGTTGTGCTTTAAAACGTTTTGATTGAATGACTAAACACTTTAGAAAAATTCTTTGTTTTATAAATTTTGAATCCGATATTGAGCATGCAATGGGTATTAAAGTAAAAAGCCGTAGTGGATGAACTACGGCTTTTTATAGGATCTGTAGAATTAAAGGCGTTTGCGCTTTGCCGCAACAATTTGAGATTGGCGCATACGGAAACCTTCTTTTTGTTGCTCGGTTGTTTTATCAATACAATATTTACAAGAAACACCATGTTCATAACTTGGAAGAGCAACTTCTTCTGGAATCAATGGCCAACCGCAAGCGTGACATTTAATATTTTCACCTTCTTGCATGCCATGTGTGACCGCAGTACGTCCATCAAATACGAAGCATTCACCTTCCCACATGCTTTCATCAGCAGGGGTTTCTTCAAGATATTTTAAAATACCGCCTTTAAGATGATATACCTCGTTAAAACCTTCTTGTAAAAGTAAAGAAGTCGATTTTTCACAACGAATACCACCTGTACAGAACATCGCAATTTTTTTGTCTTTATGCTGTTCTAACTCTTTTTTTACATAGTCTGGAAACTCTCGGAAAGTCTCTGTCTTTGGATCTATGGCACCTTTGAATGTACCTGCTTTGTACTCGTAATCATTGCGTGTATCAATTAAGATGACGTCATCACGAGCAATCAGTTCGTTCCATTCTTTAGGGTCTAAATAGTGACCTACCAGATCACGTGGTTTGACTTCAACGCCGAGTGTTACAATTTCTTTTTTAAGTTTAATTTTCATTTTTCGGAACGGTTTTTCGGCACTATGAGATTCTTTGTATTCCATTGTGCTGAAGCCTTGATCTAACAAGAATTGATGAATCGTATCAATTGCTTGGCGATCACCTGCCACTGTTCCGTTGATTCCTTCATTCGCTACAATAAGAGTACCACAAAGGTTGATTGTTTTTACCAAGTCTAAGAGACGTTGTTGAAGATCAGCAGGATCTTGAACTTCTTTGAATTGATAAAGTGCGGCAACAACCCAACCAGAGGTCGCTTGCTGTTCTACAGGTGCAAGCTGTTCTACAGTAGCGTTCATGGAGTACTCCAAATATAAAATAGGACAAAATTAAAGGCGGCTATTTTAACGTGATTTGCAAGAATATGCGAGAAAACCCTAGTGTTTGTAGTGCTTTTTTATTCCATGAGAAAAATATGGTTTTTTATACTAAATCTAGTGCTTTAAAATAATTTATATACAATATATAGTATTGCGAAATGATATTTTATGCTAAAAATTTGTGTGATTTTGTGGATGTAAGGAGTCTATTTTGAGTAATGAGCGTCGAATACCAACTTTAACACCATGCGCTGGTCGTTGCTCAACGGTATTTGGTGATTCTGTGTGTCGCGGCTGTCGCCGTTTTAATCACGAAGTCATTCAATGGAACACTTATAATTCAGATCAACGTTTGGCGGTTTGGAAACGCTTAGATGCGCAGTTAGATCAAATTTTGGTTCCAATGCTTCCACTTGCAGATTTAAGACATATAGAAGGCTTTATTCAAGGCAAGCGTATTCGTGTACTAGATTCGGCATCAAAAGGTCGCAAGCTTTATCATGCCTTAAAACTTTGTGAAAAAAATAAGCATTTGGCAGAAGAAAGTGGTTTGGGGATTCAATCGAAACAAGTGAAACCTTTATGGGATGAGTTTGAGCGTCGTGTTTTGGCTTTGGCAACAGCAAGTTATGATTTTGCATGGTTACGCGCAGATGGTATTCGACAGAGTATTTTGCATTTGGAAGATGTTTAGATCTTAACAAAAATACATATTTTTAAAATAAATTAAAGCGACAAAAAATCCCAATTCAACCATTTGAATTGGGATTTTATTATGAAGTACCACAATCTAAATTGTGGAGTAGATTTTTAAATATTGTGTTTGAGGCGGTACTGCACCAATTCTTCGATGGTAATGACGGTTAAATGGTGTGTCTGCGCATAAGCAAGCACTTGAATACCAGCTGCCATTGTTCCATCAGGATTGGTGATTTCACAAAGCACACCCGCTGGTTTTAAACCTGCCATACGAGCCAAATCAATTGAACCCTCTGTATGACCACGACGTGTTAATACGCCACCAGCACGACCACGTAATGGGAAAACATGACCAGGACGGTTTAAGTCACTTGCTACCGCACCAGTTTTAATAGCGGCATGAATCGTAGTGGTACGATCTTTTGCTGAAACGCCTGTTGTAACCCCTTGGGCAGCTTCAATGGTCACGGTAAATGCTGTTTTAAATTGACTCGAATTGTCTTGTACCATGGGTGGTAATTCAAGATGGTCAGCGAGTTCATCGGTAAGTGTCAAACAGACAATACCAGAACCATCACGAATCATACGCGCCATGGTTTCAACATTGAGTGTTTCCGCGGCAACAATTAGATCAGCTTCGTTTTCACGATCAAAATCATCCATGACCAAAACAGGTTTGCCTTGGCGCATATCTTCTAAAGCTTGCTGGATACGTTGTTCTGCTGGAGATAATGCAGAAAAGAAAATTTCAGGTTGAATTAAACTAGACATTGAAACGCTCTCGTAAAAGTGAAAATACGGTTGAACATTTCAGGACATTTGAAATAGTGGCGTTACAAAACATTTTCCAATAACGAATATTGAAATTTTTAAGCTGTGACGTCGTCTTCTTTCATCCGGACTATACCGTCGGCTTTGGTATTTCACCAAATCTGCGAATCACTGATTTCAAGTGATAGGCTCGTGGGCTGTTGGTTCATGATTAAAAATCAGTCCAATTTACCACCGGTGGGGAATTACACCCCGCCCTGAAGCGATGTAAAGTCATTATAGCCAGTTTTTCTTGGAATGGATGCTTTTTTTTAGAATGATGAGTACTATGGTTAGAACAATATTTGCTATAGAAAATAATCAAATTTATACATTATTCAACAGTATCTATCTTCATAGTGATATTCATAAACAACAAACAATAAGTAGGGGGGAGTGCATTGATGAATATACAGCAAGATATATATTCATGGCGGAATGATCATTTCGTTCAACATTTGCAGGTTTTGGGATTTACGCTCATTGCTGTCAGTATTTTGTATTTAACCGCAGCGAATTGGTTTATGTTGCCACAAGCTTTACAGTTGGCAATTCCGCAAGTCTTATTATTGTTGAGTGCATGCTCAAGTCTGTTCTTTGTTCGACATGATTATTTAGTGCAATGTTTACATACGATTAGTGGCTTAATGATCGGTTTAAGTTTGGCGGTCATCGGTCAAATTTACCAAACGGGAGCGGACAGTTATTTACTGTTTTTGATCTGGTCTATTTTATTGCTTCCTTGGTTATATCGTCACAATATTGGTATTTTTACCTTACTATGTATCACTAGCCAACTCACTTTATTTTTGTTTTTTAAACAAACATTTTGGGCTGATGAATATCCTGTCACATTCATTTTTAGTTTAAATCTTCTTTTATTATTTCAGTTTTATTTTTGTCTTCGTTATTATCAAAAATTACGTTATCTCTTTATCTTAGGGTTTAGCATTCTTTCGATTTGGCATATGGGTTTATTTTTATATGGTGATGGTGAGTTAGCATATGCCAAAGCTATGATTTTTACCTTATTAAACGTCAAAATCGTCTATTTGATTTCGTCTTTTTTTCTGCTTTCTGTTGCATTTATTTATTTTTATCGAAAAAAAGATCAACTGTGTAGTGTACTTTCAGCCGTTGGTTTGGGGATTACTTTTACACTGGTGATTTTCAAGTGGATGAATGGCTTTTTTCGAGAATCAGAGGTGCTCGGTTTATTTTTAATCGCATTGCTGGTTTTTGCATGGTTTGCACTGATTACTGTTTTATTGATTAAGTTTATTCCTCAAAACAGATTTAATAACATTCCAATCGCTGTAGGCGCATGGATTGCTGGTATTGTATTGGCATCATTGATGCTGACTTTTTGGGGTAATTTTTCCTTAATTATGGGAGCCGTTTTTGTGGTGCTGGCTGCCTTTGTTTTAAAAAGTAAACACGCTTTATTTTTAAGACAGTTTGCATATTGTATATGGATTGCGGGGCAAAATGCTGTAATTTTCCATAGCTTTGAATTAACAGATCAATTCTTTCCTATTTTCTTTATTCAGCTGGTTATTCTGTCTCTCAGTTATTTTATTCGCAGCCATTGGTTTTTTATTTTTATTCAAATTTTTGTTTTGTACTTATCTGGTATTGCACTGATCTGGGATTTAAGCACGCTATTTGGCGTACATCGTTTCATTGAAAATTTTTCATATTTGACCTTATTGAGTTATGGATTTTATTTGGCAATGATTTGGGTACAGCGTGTTCAACCTAGTCAATACCAACGAAGTTTAGCTTTGGCTAATTTACTGATTATTCTGTCATCTTTAGGCTTCTATACACTATTTGGGCAATATGAATTAGAAAAAATCAAATATCTTCCTATCCTGAATTTGGGCTTACCTATTTTATGGTTGGCTTTGTTTATGACGTTGCGGATTCGCAATCAATTTAGCGTGGTTGCCCAAGTCATATTGTTGGCTTTTGCTGCAGTATTGATATTTTATGGTTATTTTGAAATTTTTATCTGTATGGCGATACTTTCATGGGCATTGTCACAGCACGATAAGATCGTCTACGGATTAGCTTTGGTCACTTTGGCTTTGACCTTATGGTTTATTTACTACGCTTTAAATGTCAGCTTCCTGATTAAAAGTCTAAGTATTTTTAGCTCAGGATTATTGTTGTTGGTATTGACTTGGGTGTTACATAAGTTCCAATCAGTAGAGAGGGAAAATACATGAAAAAAATCATTCCTCTTTGTCTTGCTTTAATGAGCATAGTTCTCTTTCTGGGAATTATTTTTAAGAATGAACAGCATTTGAAGAATAGTCAGAGTATCTATGTTCGTTTACAGCCTGTAGATCCACGTTCCTTTATTCAAGGGGATTACATGGCACTTCGCTATCAGCTTTATTTAGTGCCTCAGGACACAAGACTTCATCCTACAAAACCTACTAATGAAACTACTGAGACAGTCGGTCAGGTGTTTTCAGGGCATTATTATGATGAACGTATAAAAAATAACTCTTCGGTTTTGACCTTTGTAGAATTAGATCAACAGCGTCGAGTGATTCACACTTATTTTGATCCACCGAAAAATGTAAAAACTACTCGGTTAATATTAAAAAACCCAGATAATCGATATACATCATTATATCCAGCTTCAAAAAGTTTTTTATTTGCTGAAGGTTTAGGGAAATGTTATCAAGCTGCGCAGTATGCAGAATTTAAAGTTGATCAACAGGGTAATGCAATCCTTGCATCTCTAAGAGGAGCGCAGTTACAAGATTTGGACTGCGAAAATAAACAACATTGGCGAGATGGATTTAGTTCAGCAAATAAAGCGTTATAAGTTGGTTGGGCAACAAAAAACCCGCATTATTGTGCGGGTTCCTAATGCTCTGTTGTTGCTTAAGCAACTTGAACAGGGATACAGTTTGCTGTGTGATTCACCGTATTATCTGGGTTTGCATAAACAAGGCGAGGTTTATGCGCATCTGCTTCAGCGTTAGTAAAGTCACCAAAGGTTGCAATAATCATTAAATCACCCACATCAGCTTGAAGTGCAGCACCACCATTGACAGAAATAATGCCTGAGCCTTCTTCACCACGAATCGCATAAGTTGTAAAACGTTTACCATTGGTCACGTTCCACATATGAATTTCTTCATATTCACGAATACCAGCCAAATCCAAGAGAATACCGTCGATTGCACAAGAGCCTTCATAATGTAGTTCTGCTTGTGTTACAACACAACGATGGATTTTTGCTTTTAATAAACGAGATAGCATGATGCGCGTCTCCAGAGTTGCCCTTACGATTGTTATCTTGCGATGGATCAACAATTTTCAATAGGGGGGATACATTTGAAAGCGCATTTTGCTCTTAAAAATGAATCATAGCAAGAAAAATTGTTGAACAAGGAATGTAAAAATTGAGCTTCGAATTATGGTTTATAAGCATTGATTTGATTCATTGCTTGCTGTATCTCACCATTGACCAATAATTTCGTTCTCGCTAAAGCATGATGTATAGCATCGTCCATCAGTGTCTGTTCACTACTTGGTGCTTTGCCAAGTACATGTCCTGATACTTTTTCTTTTGCGCCAGGATGACCAATACCTATACGAAGACGATGAAAATTAGAACCGATATGTGGAACAATGTCACGTAGACCATTGTGACCACCATGTCCTCCGCCAGTTTTTAAACGAATTACACCTGGATCCATATCCAGTTCGTCGTGGGCGATGAGAATTTCTTCTGGTTTAATTTGATAGAATTTTGCGAAAGGAACAACGCTTTGACCAGAAAGGTTCATAAATGTTGTTGGCAGTAACAGACGAACATCTTGTCCTTCTATATTGCCGCGACCACTGATTCCTTTATATTTTGAATCAGTTTTTAAAGTTATGCCATATTGCTCTGCAAGGCGTTCAACAAACCAGAAGCCTGCATTATGGCGGGTTTGGGCATATTCAGAACCTGGATTACCCAAACCAACAATCAGTGAAAGTTTACTCACTCATTTACACCATTAAACACTTATGCGCGTTTGAAGTCAGCGTGCATAGGAGTGTTTTTAGATGGGTGACGTTGTAACGCTTGGATTTTAACGCTTTCAACTTTACCATCGATGTTGATTTCAATAACTTCTTCAAAGAAAGCATTGTTTTCTAAAACTTTAACAAGCTCACGAAGTTCTAAAGTTACTGCTACAGGTTCAGCAGCACCACCGTAGATGATTGCTGGAACTTTGTTTTGAAGACGAAGGCGGCGGCTCGAACCTTTCCCTTGAACTGCTTCTTCACGTGCTACTGCATTTAATACGAAGTTTGCCATGATGACATTTCCTCATTGAGTTTAATTGACTGAACTTTCGACCAGTCCAGTGATAGAAAGCCCCACCTAAGGGCAGGGCTTTGAAAATTTTGCGCTATTATAGATAAGAATCAAACATTGCGCTAATAGATTCTTCGTTGTTAATACGACGAATTGTTTCAGCAACCATACTTGCTACTGAAACTTGGCGAATCTTACCAAGTTTTAATGCTTCTTCTGAAAGTGGAATTGTGTCAGTAACAACCAATTCATCAATCACAGATTTGCTTAAATTTTCAAGTGCTTTACCTGAAAGTACAGGGTGTGTTGCATAAGCAACCACTTTACGTGCACCAAAAGTTTTTAATGCATCGGCAGCTTTACACAATGTACCAGCTGTATCCACCATGTCATCCACGATAACACAGTCACGATCACGTACATCACCAATCAAATGCATCACTTGTGATTCATTGGCTTTTTGACGACGTTTATCGATGATTGCAAGATCAATATCACCCATTTGCTTTGCAACAGCACGTGCACGCACAACACCACCAACGTCAGGTGAAACCACCATCAGGTTATGATGCTGTTGTTGACGCAAGTCAGCAAGTAAAGCAGGTGTACCGTAGATGTTATCTACAGGAATATCGAAGAAACCTTGGATTTGGTCAGCATGCAAATCGATCATGACAACACGGTCAATACCAACAGTCGTCAGCATATCTGCGACAACTTTTGCTGTAATTGGAACACGAGTTGAACGTGGACGACGGTCTTGACGAGCATAACCAAAGTAGGGAATTACAGCAGTAATACGACCAGCACTTGCGCGACGCAATGCATCAGCCATTACCAGGATTTCCATAAGGTTATCATTGGTAGGGGCACAAGTGGGCTGTACGATAAATACGTCTTTACCACGCACATTTTCAGTAATTTCGACAGTGATTTCACCATCAGAAAATTTACCTACAGCAGCAGCTCCAAGAGGAATGTGCAGATGGCTAACGACTTTTTGGGCGAATTGTGGATGCGCAGTTCCACTAAAAACGACAAGATTGGGCATGAAGCACCCTTGGCGGTTGGCAGATTTGAAATTAGATGGCAGGGGCGGCTGGATTCGAACCAACGGATGCCGAGATCAAAACCCGGTGCCTTACCACTTGGCGACGCCCCTAATGCGGCAGAATTTTAGTGTTTTTGCATGTTTCTGTCAAGGTAAATCAACATTAAATGCAAATACTATGTTCTGTCTTTTTTGAGAAAATGGCAGGGGCGGCTGGATTCGAACCAACGGATGCCGAGATCAAAACCCGGTGCCTTACCACTTGGCGACGCCCCTAAAATACAACGATCTACAGGTGAAAAATGATGGCAGGGGCGGCTGGATTCGAACCAACGGATGCCGAGATCAAAACCCGGTGCCTTACCACTTGGCGACGCCCCTATCATTACACTTTAAAATGAATGAGTGGTGATTCATTCAAACTGTTGACCAAAAAGGCTTTGCAGGGTGAATGATTTAAAATATCATCAATCTTCATTTGTTCAGTGACTTCAACAAAAACACAAGCACCTGTACCTGTAAGCTTTGCTGTACCGAACTGATCTAAATACTGCATTGCTTCATCAACTTCAGGGTATAAACTTCTTGCCAATGGCTCAAAGCTATTTCTGAAATCAGATGGCTTTAGCTGATAGGCGCAAAATTTAGTAGGCTTCGTATCTCTTGTCAATGTTTTTTGCGAAAAAAGTCGTTGAGTGCTGATAAAACAATCAGGTTTTAACACAATGTATTGTTTTTGATCTAAGTCTATGAATGTTAAGTGTTCACCAATACCTTCTGCCCAAGCATTACGACCATGCACAAAGATAGGAACATCTGCACCCAATTTAACGCCAAATGCTGCCAGTTGTTCAGTATTTAACCCACATTGCCACAATTGATTGACCACGATCAATGTAGTTGCCGCATTTGATGAGCCACCACCTAAGCCAGCACCCATTGGAATATTTTTTTCAATACGAATACTTAAGCCACTTGCGTGTTTCGCATAAGGAAGCAGCATTTGTGTAGCTTTGTAGATCAGATTGTGTTGCAGATCGACACTCTCCAATCCCTCAATCACGATTTGATCGGAATCTGTTTGGCTAAATTCTAGCCAGTCATATAAATCAATGAGCTGAAAAATACTTTGCAACTCGTGATAACCGTTTTCACGGCGACTAGTAATATGCAAAAACAGATTCAATTTTGCAGGTGAGGGAACACGAAGCATAGATTTGATTGCCTGATGTTGAGATTTAACGGTTTTGAATCACCATTGTAATACGGTTTTCCTGACCTGATTCAAGTTGTTGCTTTAAAATTAGTTTGTTGGGTAAAGTCGCCTGATGATTATAACTAAAATCTACGGTCCAACCATCTTCAATAATTTGAGTAATACGTTGTGCTGAGTCATGTGCAACTTGTGCATTTTCAGTGGCAGGATAGCCCTGTACCCAGTCAACAATATGCGTGATGGGAGCGACCCAACCGGTGGCTTTTTCAAGCAGTTCTTCTGGGCTTTCAGCTGAAATTAACCCAGTCTTAGAACTGTTTAAAGTCACTTCACCTGATTTTCCTTCAATAATGGTTTTACCAATACCTAAGATACCATTGAGCTGAATATTGAAATCTTGTTGATTTTGCGACCACGTATAGAAAGCACTGCCAGATTGTTTTGGGGTTTTTACCCCAATTTTTCCCTCTAAATTGAATTGATTTGATGGCTTTTGAGTTGAACCATCTGTAGGTACCTGTGTTGGTGTGGTTGGGGCAGGCTTAACGACTTGCTGACACCCAGTAAAAGCAAGCGTTGCTGTTGCAGTAAGGGCGAAGATGATCTGCTGAATGTGACGCATATAGGCGATTAACTCTTTTTAATATGTTGCGGTAATATTAGTGAATCTAATTGATTTAATTGAGGATCATTTGGATGATTTTGTTTGAGTTGTTGTAACACTTCATTAAATTGTGGCAATGCACCTTGCATATACAAAGACTTCGCATAACGAATCCCAATATTAATACTATGACTCAAACTATAAGCTTTAGAGAGAATATTAGAGGCTGCATCAAAATCATTCTGCAAAAAGGTAATATAGCCCAGAGTATCTAAGATAGATGCTTGATCGGGTGCATATTCTAAAGCATGTTCAGCATAGCGACGTGCTTCGTCTAGACGTCGATTTTGCAAAGCCAAAGTATAAGCATAAGCATTTAGATAAGCTGGATTATTGGGTTCTAAATTCAATAGCTGTTTAAGTGCTTTGTCCAGAATATCGCGATTTTCAAAAGGGTCTAGCAATAAAATTTCAGAGTATAAAATTTCGGGGTCGTCGGGCAGATTTTTGACAGCTTCATTAAGCAAACTTAAAGCTGCTTTTTTATTGCCCATACGTTTTAAAATTTCAGCTTGCGCTTGATATAAGAAACTTGCATGTTGCGGATAATTTACACGTTCCTGAGTTAAAAAGCGCAGTGCATCATTCATTTTATTTTGTCTTTCAAAAATCGAGACGAGATTACGACGTGAAACCGTATATAAATTTCCATCTACTAAACGATAATAGGCTTTTGCAGTTTCATCATTTTGCTTACGCTCAGCATTGACTGCTAAATAAAAATAAGCTTCATTTTGATAGCGAGAGGAATATCGTAACTCCACCAGATACTGTTCAGCTTGATCAAATTTTTTTAAATCAATTGCTGTTAAACCTGCAATAAACAAAGCTTCTTCAGCATCTGGCCATGTTTGAATTATGGTTTCTAATTTATCTAATGCCAGTTCAGATTGATGGGTTTTAATCAGATATTTAACTTCTGCCAACCGAATGTCATAGTTATATTTATTTTTGCGACTACTACGATTATACCATTTTAAGGTTTCTTCCTGATTGCCTAATGCCTCCAGTAGATTGGCTTTCATAAGAATAAAACCAGTCACTTTCGGGCGTTTTTTCAATGCCTTATTGACTGTTTTAAGGGCTTGTTCAATCTCGTCACTTTGCGCTTCTAAGCCAGCAATTAAGATTAACACGGAAGGGTTATTTTTTTCTTTGCTTGCTCTGAGTGTGCTGAGTAGATTTTGACGGTCAACTTCAGACTCAGGGGCAATTCCTTCTAGAATTTTTTCTAAATCCGCGTTTGGATCGATTGTGAGAATACTGTCGAGCGTTTCAGCAGCCAGTTCATATTCATGTGACTTGAGTGCAATATGTGCCAAATAAAATTTTGCAGGAACATCTTCTGGTTCTTGTACAACCCAATGTGTTGCAATATCTAATGCTGCTTTTAAATCATTTTGCTCAATAGCTACATTGAGCGCACGTTGTTTAATGGTGGTGGAATTACTGCGAATTGCCAACACTGTATAATTGTGCAAAGCAGTTGCTGTATCATTATATGCCAGTGAAAATTCAGCAATGATGCTTTGTTTTAATGCATTTGTATTATATTTTGCATGATAAAATTCTCCAGATGCTCTAATATGAGCACTAGAAGCCATGCTACCAACCAGTAAGAATGTGGTAGAATATTGCTTAATTGTCATGCCGCTTAAGCGGTTGTTTATTTGACGCAATTTTTCCGAATCCAAGTATGCTTTTTATGACACCGTTATTGCACAATAGCATAAATTTAGCGAAATGATGATCTGATATGTCTTTCTTTGCATTGGGTGTCAACCATCAAACTGCCTCTGTTGAGCTTCGTGAGCAGATCGCTTTTAATCCAGAACGATTAAAAGATTTGCTGACGGAGCAAAGCCACTGCCAAAATTTGAATGATATGGTAGTGGTCTCAACATGTAACCGCACTGAAGTCTACGCCATGGCTGAAAATGCCGATATGGTATTAAATTGGCTCGCCCAAACCAATGGTATTGATGTAAAGCAATTGTCAAATCATGTATATCGTTATGAAAATACTGATGCTGTTTCGCATTTAATGCGTGTAGCAAGTGGCTTAGATTCTCTTATGTTGGGTGAGCCTCAGATTCTTGGGCAGGTCAAGTCTGCACTATCTATTGCTAAAAATGCAGAAATCGTTTCACAAAATCTCAATCAAATTTTTGAATATGCTTTTTATGCAGCAAAACGTGTGCGCTCTGAAACTGCTGTGGGAAGTCATGCCGTATCGATGGGTTATGCCGTTGCACAGCTTGCTTTACAGGTATTTAGCAAACCTGAAAAACTGACAGTGATGGTGGTTGCTGCAGGTGAAATGAATAGTTTGGTTGCTAAGCATTTGGCTGAAATGGGTGTGGCAAAGATTCTCATTTGTAATCGAAGTCGTGAACGTGCAGAAAAGTTAGCACAAGAAATTGCCCATCGTGTCGAAGTAGAAATTATTGCTTTTGATGAACTTGCAACACAACTTTATCGTGCCGATGTGATTTCAAGTTGTACTGGAAGCTTACATCAAGTGATCGCTTATACAGATGTAAAAGCGGCATTAAAAAAACGACGTTATCAACAGATGCTTATGGTCGATTTAGCTGTTCCTCGTGATATAGATCCGAAAGTTGAAAGTTTGGATGGTGTGTATTTGTATGGTGTGGATGACTTACAGAGTGTGATTGATGAAAATCTCGCTCAACGTCGCCAAGCTGCGGTTGAAGCAGAGGTGATGGTCAATCAACTGGTCACTCAACTGGTTACACACCAGAAAGTCAAAGATGCTGGTAGTACGATTCAGCAATTCCGCGAGCATGGCGAAGAGCAACGTCAAGCAGAACTTGCACATGCACTAGAGCGTATTCAAGCAGGTGAAGATACCCAACATGTATTAGAAGATTTTGCCCACCGCTTGACCCAAAAACTGTTACATCCTGCCTCAATTCTACTGCGTCAAGCAGCTCAGGATGAAGATCCATCACATTTTGAATGGATGAAAGAAAATATTCAGGATATTTTTGAGCAAGAACGAAAACCTAAAGTAAAATAATGATTTAAGAAAGTAGTGATTTAAGAAAGTAATGTAGTGAAGCTTTTTGCTTCAACAAATATTGTTCATATACTCGTGTTATCAAATTAGAATACAGAAATTAAAATGCTTAAGACTTTATATTTATTCATATTATTGCTTATCTCAATTGAATGTTTCGCAAAGCCTGTAAAAGATAGTGACATGCTATTGAAACAAGCAATCCATGATCTACATAACATCTATACTCAGGGAGGAATTTTGGAGGTTATTGATTCTGTTGATCAATGTTATAAGGATCTTCAAAAACCTAAACTCTACTGTTTTTATTTAGACTATTCAGCACGAATATGGGATGCGCTTATGATCGAAAGTTTAAATTCACAAACAAATTCTCTGTATTCAACAAATGAGTTTTTTAGTGATGAAAACTTTCAAGAACGTATATATCTAAATGTTTATAAACCTTATGATTCCTCAATGGAAGAGGCGAACAGTCACATGAATTTTTTGTATTACAAAATAATTGATATGATCAATGAAGAGTTTATAAAACATTAACTATGAACTAACTTTAAACTAATTTGCTTGGTTAATTCATTGAGTTGTTTGCGTAAATTACGAGATTCACTTAATGAGGCTGGTGCTTTAAGTTTTTGCTTTAAGTACTTTTCTTGTAATGCCAAAGAGTAGTCCGAAGCCAATTTATCCGCCATTTCTGGAGCTTCGGTTAAAGCTTGGATATTGGTTCGTTGCATAATTTCAGACAACTCTAAGTGATATGCACTGCAAGCACCTAAAATATAATAGGTCGCTAGTTCTTGATCATCGGGTAAATCATCAAAAATACGATCAAATACAGCGAGCACTTTTGCTAACAACTCATCTGGTTGAATAAATGCACGCAACACTTCAAAGTGAATATATAAAAATGGATGTTGCATTAAAATCGCCACTGCAAAATCCTCATCTTTGGTGCGAATATTAAATGAGAGCGATGCATCCAAGCTGACTTGTGGTTGCCATTTACGATTAAAACCTAACTTTTCTTTAAAAAACTGTCTTAACAGATAACGATATGAACCTTGTTTTGGCAATAATTCAGTCAATTGATTCAGTTCTGCCATGACCTGACTTTTACCTTCAGGGGTGGTGACATCATAATTTTGGCTTAATAGGGCAAAGACAAAGTCTGATAATAGCGGTGACTGTTGCCAGATCCGTTGAAAAGTCTCTAAGCCTTCTTTACGAATCAAAGAATCAGGATCATGTTCTTTAGGAAGCACAAAAAATTTAAGTTCACGCCCATCATTCAATAAAGGCAAAGCAATTTCTAAAGTTCGTCGAGCAGCCTTTTGACCTGCGGCATCACCATCAAAGGCGATCGTAATTTGATTGTTCTGTTTAAATAAAATGCTTAAATGGTCTGCATTACTCGCCGTACCCAGTGTTGCTGTTGCTCCCGAGATCCCATTTTGCTGTAAAGCAATAACATCCATATAGCCTTCAACCATGAGCCAGTTTTGGGCACGATCTTTACGTCCTTCATATAATCCATACAGCAGTTGATTTTTATGAAAGACTTCAGAGTCAGGAGAGTTAATATATTTGGGTTTGATTTCGTCATTTAACGCACGACCACCAAAACCAACAACTCGACCTTTACTGTCTCGGATAGGAAAGATCACCCGATCACGAAGTAAGTCAAAGTCACGCCCACTATCACTGGTACGAATCAGTCCAAGTAATTTTAGACCTTCAATATCTTGAGGAAATGCTTTTTCTAAATGTTGCCAATCTTCAGGTGCATAACCTAAACGCCAATATTGAATCGTCTCGGTGCTTAAACCGCGATGTCTGAAGTAATTCTGTGCAACTTTACTATGTGGTAACTGACGTTCATAAAATTGAGCAATATTTTCAAGCAGGTCGTAAAGATTCCCATCTTGAGGTGGTTGTACAAATCCAGTTTGATCAAATTGTGTCGGATCAAAATGTTCGGGGTCTGGATACTGGCTAAACGCTTCAAAAGGATCCATCTCAAAAGAAGGAGCAGATTCGGTATTTTGTTCCTGTGTTTTTGACGCTGTATTTTTATCCTCTTGCGTTTGGGCTTGAGGCTTAACATGTGGTTTTACAGTTTCGCGTTTATAAGAAAGTTTTTTATTGTCTTGATTATCTTTAGGGAGTTCGATTCCAGCTTGGCTAGAAAGCTCTTTCATGACATCGATAAAGTTTCGATTATCAATATCCATGAGAAAACGAATGGCATTACCATTTGCCTGGCAACCGAAGCAATGATAGTACTGTTTGTCACGATATACATGAAAAGAAGGGGACTTTTCCTGATGAAAAGGACAGCAACCTGAATAGGTACGACCTGTTTTTTTCAATTTCACACGTTGACCAATCAGATCGACAATATCGGTACGATCTAAAATTTGATCTATCGTGTGCTGAGGAATAGCCATAAAATTTAAGTCACATATCGTTTGAAGTCATTTAAAGTTTAACGCAGTTTTAACCTTAAAAATATCCATGAATAAAAAAGACGGGTAAAAACCCGTCTTGAATTGTCGCAGTGAAGTCATATCAAAGATGATATTTCTTAACACACCTTATTTGCGTTGACCGTCATAAAGGCTTTCATCTGCACGAGCAGGTTCTTTTGAAACTTCACGATTTGGACGATCAAGCAAGCCAAAGCTAACTTTATTCAATAAGCTCGACTGTTGTTTTGAGTTTGAAGATGTTTCAGTATTTGTATCTTTTGATACTTCTGCTTTTTCACCACGACCTAAAATACCAAGGGTCGCACGGTTCCACCAACTGCCTTCTTTGCGTGCAGCACGAATATTCACTTCACCATTTGATTTAACAAGGTTTGGATAGTTCAGCTTAAGCACGTCTTTGTATTGTTGTGCAGTATCTTTGTCGCCCAGTTTGTCATAGCCATAAGCCATCGTTGCTAAAGCTTCAGGAATTTGTGGGGTTTGTGGATAATGTTCAATGACCCATTGCGAGCGTTCAATTGCAGCCAAATAAGCCTTACGTTTAAGATTGAAACGGGCAGTATTCATCTCACTTTCAGCCAATTCTTGACCGATATACTTCATACGTTGTGCAGCATCAACCGAATATTGGCTTGATGGATAACGACGAATCAAATCTACAAAGTTTTGATAAGCGATTTTTAAATAACCTACATCACGATGTGCTTGTTTCAACGAAGTATAACGAAGCAAACTGTCATAATTTTGCTCCATGTTTGCCACACCACGGACATAATAAGCGTAGTCTAAATTTGGGTGCTGAGGATTTAAGCGAATGAAACGATCTGCCAGTGCGATTGTACCTTCATAATCTTTTTGCTTAAACTTGGTATAAAGCAGTTCAAGTTGAGCTTGCTGTGCATATTGTCCCGTTGGGAAGTATGTATCCATAGCTTCCAACGCTTTTGCAGCATCACCGTATTGCCCGCGGTCTAGTGATTTTATCGCATTATTGTAATAAGTCTGCTCATTTGATTTTGGACCTGTATCGACAACCTCCTTCTTGGGATTGCTGCTACAACCTACAAATACAGTTGCTAAGCCTACAGTTAAAGCAAGCATTGTGACTTTATAACGTGGTAGCGACATAAAAATTCCTCTGTTGATACGGGCAATAGGCTACAATTGCGCTATTAAACCACTTTTGTCCGAATGAGCAAATGACTTCAGCACACTCTTCTAATTCTAATTTCTCAGAAAATGATTTCAATTTACTTGAAGATTCTGAGGATGCAGATAATCATAATTCTGCGCCAACTGCAACACGTTTATCGTTGCAATTTCAACTGGATGAAAGCTATTTAGGGCAACGTATCGACCAAGTTGCTGCACTTGTTTGGAGCGAGTTTTCTCGTGAAAAGCTTAAGCAGTGGATGAAAGACGGTCATTTGTTGGTAAATGGTAACACGGTCAAGCCTAAGTATAAATGTGAAGGCAATGAACAGTTAAGTCTCAATGTTGAACTCGAAACTCAAACAACTGCGCAGCCTGAGAATATTGCTTTAAATATCGTTTATGAAGATGACGATATTATGGTGATCAATAAACCTGTGGGTATGGTTGTACATCCTGGCGCGGGTAATCCGAATGGTACATTGGTCAATGCTTTACTCTACCATTATCCTAAATCTTCGGAATTATCCCGCGCGGGTTTAGTACATCGTATCGATAAAGATACCAGTGGCTTATTGGTTGTTGCTAAAAACTTAGAAGCACAATTTTCGTTAAGTAAACAATTGGCTAAAAAATCAGTCTATCGTGTTTATGACTTAGTTTGTTATGGTCATATCATAGCGGGTGGAACAATTGATGAACCGATCAAACGACATCCTGTTGATCGTGTCAAAATGGCGATCTTACCCGGCGGTCGTGATGCTGTGACGCATTATAATGTTAAGGAACGTTTTCAGCATTTTACTCGTGTACAGGCGCAATTAGAGACGGGGCGTACACATCAGATTCGTATTCACTTTACTTATATTGGTTATCCATTGGTTGGTGATCCTGTTTATGTGAGTCGCGTTAAAGTACCTGCTGGGGCTTCGGAAAAGTTAAGCAGCACTTTGCGTAACTTTAAACGTCAAGCTCTACATGCATCTAAATTAGGACTTATTCATCCACGTACTCAAGAGGAAATGATGTTTGAAGCGCCTTGGCCTGAAGATTTTACCAACTTGGTTGACGTTTTGCGTTCTGAAAATAAAGCGTATTAATTTATTTAAAATAATTGATGGTTAATGGAGAGTCACATGCAATTTGTTCAGGGATTACCTCAAGGCGTATATGTTGGTCAAACACATATACAACATCCAATGGCTTTACCATCTGTACAGCCAGAGTTGGGAGGTTTCAATTTAGCATTGCATGTGAATGATGATCCACAGCGTGTACAGCAACATCGGATGATTTTATTGGATGAGTTCGCTGTACATGGTGTCAACAAGATTACATGGATGACACAAACACATAGCACGATTTGTCACACCATCAATGAAGAAATTACATTTAATGCCTTAGTGGGGGATGGGTTGGTAACGCAAACACAAGGTCATGCCTTGATGATGATGACTGCGGATTGTTTACCTGTGGTTTTGGGAAATGCAGATGGTACTGAAGTTGCTAATTTACATGCAGGTTGGAGAGGTTTAGCAGGTGGAATTATTGAAAATACCATTTCAGAAATGACATCTCAACCTGCATGGGCATGGCTAGGGGCTGCAATTAGTCAATCTTGTTTTGAAATTGGTCAGGAGGTAAAAACTGCTTTTTGTACTCAATATGCTGAATTGGAAACAGCTTTTATTGCGGGTGAACAAGACGGTAAATACTATGCAGACTTGTATGCGATTGCACGTTATATCCTTAAACAGCAGGGTGTTAAAATTGTCACGGGTGGTGATCAGTGTACTTATCGTCAGTCCGAGGACTTTTACTCCTACCGCCGTCACCCTAAAACAGGTCGTATGGCAACTTTTGTATTTATGCAGAGCTAAATCTATATTTTGAAATATTGCTCGAAATTTTATAGATTGAGTAAAAGTACTTTTAACACTTGACAAGAATTGTTTAAAAATGAATTGATGTTAAACTTGACTAAATTTGTTTGTTTTCAATTGATATGTCTTTATCTGCTAAATCTATCGCGATTGTTTATCATAGCCCTTTTGGTCATACTGCTAAAGTCGCGAGCTATATTGCGCAGGGCATCGAGAAGGTTGGAGTGACTGTCCATAAAATGGATATTGAGCATATAGATTGGGATATTTTGGACCAAGCCGATGCAATTGTATTTGGTTCACCTACTTATATGGGCAGTGTAACAGGTCCATTTAAAATGTTTATGGACTCAACCTCTAAGCGTTGGAAAAATCGTGATTGGCAAGGGAAGCTCGCTGCCGCATTTACTAACTCAGGTGGTTTAAGCGGAGACAAATTATCCGTATTACAGCAGATTAATATCTTTGCGATGCAACATGGCATGCTTTGGTCTGGTTTGCCTTTAATGCCAACAGGAATCAATCCCACAGATTTAAACCGTTTGGCGGGTTATTTGGGTTTAATGACACAATCAGACAATGCACCTGTTGACTTAACACCGCCATCTGGTGATTTACAAACAGCCTTGTGGTTTGGTGAGTATCTTGCACTATTATTAAATAAATTTAGCTAATCTAACTAGAAAATTAGGTAAAACGTCTAATATTTATTTTTTGTTTAAATTAATGCGATCATTGTCGCAAAATGCTAAGTGATTTGTCGTAGTAAGCTAATATTTTTATGCTTCATTGCACTATGTTTGATTAGAAAAATAAAAACATGTGTGGATGATATGGATATCAATGCTCAAAAAACAATTCAAAGGACAAGAATAGTTTTAATATCAAGTGCAATAGTTTTATCGATGAATTGTTTTGCCGAAGATGAAAAAATCACATCTTTAATTCAGTTAAATGACTCAGAGTTGTCTGAAGTTCAAGGGCAGTCACTTATGAGTTTGAGCTATATTGCTCCGAATGACTCAATTAATAAGATGCGTGGAC
The DNA here is from genome assembly GCF_001005515.1 of Acinetobacter sp. Ag2. Taxonomy (NCBI): domain Bacteria; kingdom Pseudomonadati; phylum Pseudomonadota; class Gammaproteobacteria; order Moraxellales; family Moraxellaceae; genus Acinetobacter; species Acinetobacter sp. Ag2. The sequence continues at coordinate 5,361 of NZ_LBNA01000022.1, read as the reverse complement.
AAGGTGTAGGTTTTTATAAATTAGGGCTAGAGGCTGAACTTGAGCTGAATGCAAATATAAAAAAATTGCAACTTGGTTGTGGTGGTGTGAATGGTGCAGGTGGTTGTGATATTGATATTGATAATCTCAGTCTTTCTGGAATATCAGATACACGTTTGGGGCGAGTAGGTTCTAGTGCGAAACTGACCAATCCTTTTTTAGAATTTGCAATAAAGAATCCTAATGCATCTTCAACCAGAGAGGTGGTCGGTCTACGTTTGAGTGCTGAAAAAGTGTTGGGTTTATTAACTGCAGGCACTGAAAATTCAGATTTACCTAATGGTATTAATAGTCTTAGTGGTTATTTGAAAATTAAGGATACTACTGGTACAGGCTATACCCAGACACGAAATATGTCTTATTTAGATACAAACAAAACTATTGATGCAAATATTAATGCTAGAATTTGTTTATTTTTATGCGTAACTATTCCTCTTGGAGTGAAATCTAATAACTATAGTTTAAACTTGGATTCAGCTAAGGCTGATATTTTCATTAATGGGCAAACCATATTTGGCAATAGAATGAATAAAGTATCGTTAAACGGTTATGCAAATATTAATAGAATTAATTTTTCGGGTAATCTAGAAGCATCTTTAAATATTACAGCTGGTTTATTTAAGCTACAGAAAACTGTTGATGGAAATATTACAGGTTTAAAAGCAAATGTGTCAGTTGATCAAAATTTAGGTTATATTCATAAAATTCCTTTAAATAATCCATTTTCTTTATCATTACAGAGTCAAAATGTATGGTGGCCAAATGCTGAAGTAACTGCCCAAAAAGGTTGGTGGATGGCATTTGAAGACAGTATTGATATTGGTGATGTGACACCAAGTCAAAAAATTAATATTACTAATGATGTACTTAAACAAGTGGTAGATCCTATTAGTAATTACTTAACCTCAAATCCCATCCCGTGTAATGGATTGAGTGGGTGTTTAGGTGGTTATCTGGGTATTGGAAATGTTAATTTACAGAATACTTCAGTTAATTTCCCACTAAAGGATTTACAACTTAAAAATCAAAACTTCGCACCAAACTGTTACGGTTCATTAAAGTTCTGTTAAATTTAATTTAAGAAGTTTTACATAACTTAGATGAGTATTTGCTATGTATGACATATATTTACAAGCATCAAGTGAAATCTCATTTTTTTAGGTTCTAAACTCTTTCGGAGTTTCGCTAATAAAATGAAAACAAGACATATTCATGAATTTAGAGATGACCATAAAATAAATTCTAATCATATTCTTTCCATGGTTTTACTATTTTTATTGTGAATTTGAAATATAAACTGAAATAGATGGAAAAATCTATTTTTAGATGAAGTAAATCTATTTGGTATCAAAGATGAAAAAAATGTGTCTTTTTATTACCACGAATTATCTGGTGAATATAAAGAAAGATCATCGAAATGAAGAAATATGATGGAAACTCTTAACACAAGAATTATTAAAAGTCGAAGGTAAAAGGAAATACTTATGAACAAGTGTTATCGAATCATCTGGAATAAAAAATATTTTTGCTGGCAAGTAGTAAGTGAACTAGCAAAAGGTACAACTGCTATACAACAATCACCCACTGAAGTTAAATCTAATGGAGTTGTAGGGACGATTGCGAAAAAGATAGGCTTTTTAACAGCTAATTTATTGAGTGCAAGTATTGCATTTGCAGGACCTACAGGCGGAATTGTAAGTTCAGGCAATGCAACCATTTCAACAACAGGGACTACAACTACCATTAACCAGTCTACTGCAAAAGCTGCAATTGATTGGAGTAGTTTTTCAAGTAATAGCAGCGAAGCTATCAATTTTGTTCAACCGAACTCAAGTTCAGTTACTTTAAATAGAGTGACTGGTACAAGTGCGTCAACTTTAAATGGTCAATTGAATGCAAATGGGCAAGTATTTATTATTAATCCAAATGGTGTTTTATTTGGGAACACATCACAAGTCAATACAGCAGGATTGATTGCTTCGACATTGGATTTAACCAATAGCGATTTTAATAATAATATTTTTAGACTGGGTAACAGCACAAATAACAAAGCTGTTGAAAATCGAGGAAAAATTACAGTACCAGTAGGTGGAACAGTGGCACTGATTGCATCAAATATAAAACAAACTGGTACGATTAAAGCACCTCAAGGCAATGTGCTATTGGCTGCTGGTGGTGACATTACTCTAAATTTAAATAATGGTAATCTGTTAGGCTATACAATTAATCAAGGTAAAGCACAAGCTTTAATTAATTCAGGAGGAATGATTCAAGCCGATGGAGGGAGAGTTGTATTAACTGCAAAAGGGATTGATGAATTAAGCAAGGCTGTAGTGAATAGTGTTGGTGTAATACAAGCACAGACGGTCAACAATGTTCGTGGTGTGATTGAGTTAGGCAGTGATTTAACTAGTGGTTCTTTAAATGTTAGTGGTACCTTAGATGCTTCAGCGCCAATAAGTGGCAATGGAGGGAAAATTAAGACAACAGCTTCGAATGTACAAGTCAATAATGGTACAAACATTACGACTCAACGTAATGCAACAAGCAGCTTACCGCCAACCACAAGTGGATGGGAGTTGAAAGCGAAAAATATAGATGTAGATTTCTTTGGTAGTGGTGGGGCAAGTAGTGCAGCATTAAGTAATGCACTGAATAAAGGTAATGTTACTTTAAGTGCTGTTGGAACTGGAGATGGGCAAGGTGTCATTAATTTAAATGATACAACGGTTTGGAATGCCAATACTGCATTAACATTAAATGCCAACAAAGACATTAACTTTAATAGTGATTTAGAACTCAGTGGAGACAAAGCTAAACTTGCAATGAGCTTCGGCATCAGTTCTGATTATAATTTAAATAATGGATCGAAAATAAATATTAGTGGTTCTGCTCCAACGTTATTGATTAATGGTACATCTTATATCGTCATCAATGCTTTAGGTGAAGAAGGAGACGCAAGTATAAATACGCTTCAAGGTATGAAAAATAATTTGAGTGGAAACTATGCGTTAGGAAGCAGTATTGATGCTTCTGATACCGTGAATTGGAATGATGGGAGGGGGTTTGATCCGATTGGCGAATTGAAAATCTTTACTGATTTTCCAAACTCTAAATTTGAAATAATTGAACGCCCGTTTACAGGTCAATTTCATGGTTTAGGGCATACGGTAAATGAATTGAACATTAATCTCTATAAAGATATTCCTATGATCGCTCGATTGTCTGAGCCATTCAGTATGATTGCAGCAGGAATGTTTGGAAATGCATCTAGTATGTTGCGAGATATTGGCATAGTTGATGCAAAAATAAAGGGCTTAACTGCGGCAGGTGGGCTTGTTGCAAACTTGCAACAGGGAATTATAAAAAATGCATATGTAAGTAATATTAATATTACAGGTGATAACTTTGTTGGAGGGTTGATTGGAGCAATCCAAAGTGTAGAAAAAGAATCACAAGTTATAAATACTTATGCAACGGGTGAGGTTAATGGAAGTTCAAGTACAGGCGGGCTTATAGGGGAAGCTCGAAATACAACTGTTAAGGGGAGTTATGCAAATGTTGCCATTAATTCTACAAAGTCACCATTTGATTTATATGGTGCGATAGGTGGGTTAATTGGAGGGGCTTATGATGCTAATATTATTAATAGTTCGGCAGGTGGCAATGTAGTTGGTGGAAGTTTTGTTGGGGGATTGGTTGGATCTTTATGGATGAACAACTCTAAACCTTATACAATTGAAAATAGCTACGCAACAGGAAATGTTCTTGCTAAAGAGCAAGCAGGAGGGTTAATCGGTGTTATTTTTACGGATTATATTAATCCAATTAACCTGAATATAAATCATAATTATGCAAATGGAGACGTTGTTGCTCTTTCTAGTTATGGAGATGCTGGTGGTTTAATTGGACTGGTTAATTCTAATCCAAATTCGATAATGAATATTTCAAATAGTTATGCCACAGGAAATGTAACAGCTGATCTTGGCAATAATGTGGGAGGACTAGTAGGTAGTCTAAGTGGCAATATTTATAATAGTTATGCGACAGGAATGGTGATTGGTGGTTCTTCAGTTGGTGGACTAGTTGGACACGTATCTCTACGAGGTGATAGCCTTCCTGAAATTACTATACAGAGTAGCTATGCTACAGGTAATGTTATCGGGACATCTTTTGTTGGTGGTATTATAGGTTATAACAATAATTATAATTTTTATTTTGATCAAAATCGTTTGAGTAATTTTGTAGATATTTATTCTTCGGGTAATGTCACTGGTAATACTAGTGTAGGAGGTCTAATTGGGCAAAATTATGGTGGGCGCTTAACTAATTCTTATGCCAATGGTTTTGTAAATGGTTTTAATCAAACTGGTGGATTGATTGGATATAATCAAGGAGGAACATTTACGACCAATAGTTATTGGAACATTGAGACATCAGGTCAACTCACCAGTGCTGGTGGTATTGGAAAAACGGTAATCCCCCCTCAAAATAATTGAACTCAAAAGTAGAAAATCGAATAATCCTGTTCAAGGAGATTTTTTATGAAAACATCTAAATATTCAGATAGCTTAATCATGAGTATTTTAAAACAAGCTGAATCAGGAACACCTGTGCCTAACTTATGCCGTGAACATGGTATGAGTTCCGCTACATTTTATAAATGGAAAGCGAAATATGGAGGTATGGATATTTCAATGATGACACGACTTAAAGAATTAGAAGCTGAAAATGCTCGTCTGAAACGTATGTATGCTGACGAACGTCTTAAAGCAGATATTCTTCAGGATGCACTGTCAAAGAAGTTATAAAGCCTGTACAACGTAAATCTCTTGCTCAGCGAGCCGTTGAACAATTTAAGATTTCAGTGAGTAAATCTTGCTTCATCTTTCAACTTAATCAAACCTGTTATCGTTATAAAGCTCAATTAAATGAGCAAAATAAGATGATTGCAGACTGGCTACTGAAGCTCACCAACGAGAATAAGACTTGGGTCTTTCAGCTTTGCTTCTTGTACCTACGTAATGTCAAAGGCTACTCATGGAACCACAAACGTGTTTATCGAATTTATAAGGAGCTTGAGCTTAACCTACGAATTAAACCCAACAAACGCATTCAGCGAATAAAGCCTGAACCGCTTACAGTACCATCAACACCAAATGCATCGTGGTCAATGGACTTTATGCATGACCAACTGAGTGATGGTCGCAGTTACCGAATTCACAATGTTATTGATGATTATAACCGTGAGTCACTGGATATATTGATTGATTTTTCTTTGCCAGCTGAACGAGTGCTGAGGGGATTGGATCAATTAATTGC